>NZ_JBEZFH010000045.1:0-39564 GCF_040649355.1 Sphaerisporangium sp. NPDC049002
CCGGTACTACCGCTGTCTGCTGCCTGACCATGAATCGAGCGTAGCCGCGATATGACCTCTTTTCTCCAAGAACGCTCGCTTCTCCCCAGAAAGCAGCCAGGTGCGGCGCACCAGGATGCTCAGCGCCCACGCGCCGGCTCCCGCGCCGACGATGGACGGGAGGACGTCGAGGGGGCCGGAGTCCGGCCTGCTGAACGCGGCCGCCATGCCGACGACGCCGAAGAGCATCATGCCGGCCGTGCCGAACCCGGTACGCCTGCGGGCCAGCAGCCCGAGCCCCGCGGCGATGAGGACCAGCACGACGACGATGCCCGAGATCAGCACCAGCTTGTCGTTGGCGCCGAAAGTGCGGATGGCCCACTCTTTGAGCGCGGCGGGCGTACGGTCGACCGCCGCGTCGCCGACCGCGATCACGGGGGACGCCTTCGGGTTGAACAGGCCCGCGACGAGCTGGCCGACCCCGAGGGCGACCGCGCCCGCCACCGCGCCGATGAGCGTCGCCGCCCATGCGTCGCCGCGCGGGCGCGTCTGGTTCGTGTTCACACACGGAACGCTACGCCCAAACCCCCAGCACGGTTCTTACGCCCTGGTTACGGCAGACCGGCCCCACATGCGCCATCGCGGCTCAGGAGCCGAGCAGCTCACGCATGACGGGCACCAGGGCGCGGAAGGCGCGGCCCCGGTGGCTGATGGCGTCCTTGTCTCCGGGCGGCATCTCGGCGGTCGTGCGGCTCTCGCCCTCGGGGACGAAGGCGGGGTCGTACCCGAACCCGTTGGTGCCGCGCGGCGTGCGGATCACCGCCCCGGCGAGCGTGCCCTCGACGACGCGCTCGTGCCCCGAGGGCAGGGCGATCGCCGCAGCGCACGCGAAGTGGGCGCCCCTGCGGCCATCGGGAACGTCGGACACCTGGGCGAGCAGGAGCCTGAGGTTGGCGGCGTCGTCGCCGTGGGACCCCGACCAGCGGGCCGAGAAGACGCCGGGCATACCGTTCAGAGCGTCGACGCAGAGCCCGGAGTCGTCGGCGATCGCGGGCAGCCCGCTCGCCGAGGCGACCGCGTGCGCCTTGAGCAGGGCGTTCTCGGCGAAGGTGAGGCCGGTCTCGGCGACCTCGCCGATCTCGGGGAACTCCTCGAGCCCGACCAGCTCGGTCTTCTCGTCCGCCTCGGCCAGGATGCGCCGGAGCTCGACGATCTTGCCCGTGTTGCGGGTCGCCAGCACGACCCTCGGCACCGCGCTCACGACAGGGCCTCGCGCTGGCGCAGGGTCAGCTCGGCGCAGCCCGCGCCAGCGAGGTCGAGCAGGGCGTCGAGGGTCGCACGGTCGAACGGGACACCCTCGGCGGTGCCCTGGACCTCGACGAACTCGCCGGAGCCGGTCATGACGACGTTCATGTCGGTCTCGGCGGCGACGTCCTCGCGGTAGCAGAGGTCGAGCAGCGGAGTGGAACCGACGATGCCCACCGAGACGGCGGCCACGGAGTTGACCAGCGGGTCGCCGGGGCACATCTTGCGCTTGCGCATCCAGGCCACGGCGTCGGCCAGGGCGACATAGGCCCCGGTGATGGCGGCCGTGCGGGTGCCGCCGTCGGCCTGCAGCACGTCGCAGTCGAGCAAGACGGAGTTCTCACCGAGGGCCTTGTAGTCGACGCAGGCCCGCAGGGAGCGCCCGATCAGGCGGGAGATCTCGTGCGTGCGCCCGCCGATCTTGCCGCGCACCGACTCGCGGTCGGTGCGGGTGTTGGTGGCGCGGGGCAGCATGGCGTACTCGGCGGTGATCCAGCCGAGCCCGCTCCCCCTGCGCCAGCGAGGCACGCTGTCCTGCACGGAGGCGGCGCACAGCACCTTGGTGCCCCCGAACTCCACGAGGACCGAGCCCTCGGCATGGGCGAGCCAGTCGCGGGTGATCGTCACCGGCCGAAGCTGATCGGGACTACGTCCATCGTCACGTGCCATGAGCCTCACCTTAGGTCATACACGGCCCCGCTCCGCGCCAGTTCCACGCGGCCCTCGAAGCCGCCACGGCAGGCGTCTACGAAGATCTCGGAAGGGTCGTACCACGGCACCAGATGGGTGAGCACGAGCGTGCCGACGCCCGCCCGGGCGGCGTGCTCGGCGGCCTGCCTGCCGGTCAGGTGGAGGCCCACGGGGATGTCCGGCCGGTCGAGGAAGGACGCCTCGCACAGCAGGATGTCCGCGCCCGCGGCGAGCTTGACCAGTTCGGCGGACTCCCCGGTGTCGGCGGAGTACGCCACCGAGCGCCCGCCGTGCGAGACGCGGAAGCCGTACGTCTCCACGGGGTGGTTCATCGGCGCGGCCGTCACCTCGAACGGGCCCACCGAGAAGGTGCCCGGCGCCAGCGGCACGAAGTCGAACGCGGTCTCGAGGCCGGGCTCCTCGTCCATGCCGTAGGCGGCGGCCAGGCGGCGCGGGGCGTCCTCGGGCGCGTGGACCGGCACGCGGGGCAGCGTGCGGTCGGGCGAGTAGGTGCGCACCACGTGGTAGGCGCACAGGTCGAGACAGTGGTCGGCGTGCAGGTGCGACAGGCAGATGGCGTCCACGTCGTACAGGCCGATGTGCCGCTGGAGGACCCCGAGGGAGCCGTTGCCGAAATCCAGAAGCAGGTGGAACCCCTCCGCCTCCAGCAGGTAACACGAGGCGGGACTGTCCGGACCGGGAAAGCTCCCGGAACACCCGACGATCGTCAACTTCACGGCGGCCTCCTAACTCGGCGCGGTCAACGCCTCTTCACCCGAAACGTCCCCAACCAGCGCGCGCTCGACGGTACCGATCTCGGGTCCGAGGAACCGCCGTCCGAGGTCGGCGAACAGCGTGCCGTCTCCGGTCGCGCGAAATCTGTGGCGGGGCGCCGAGCCCTGGCCCGCCAGCCCGCGGTCATGCAGGACGCGGAAGACGTCCTTGGCCGTCTCGTCCGCGCTGGACACCAGCGTGACGCCGTTCCCCATGACGTAGGAGATGGCGCCGGTGAGCAGCGGGTAGTGCGTGCAGCCGAGGATCAGCGTGTCGCAGCCGTCGTCGATCACCGGCTGGAGGTACTCCCTCGCGACCTCGATGAGCTCGTCGCTCATGGTCTCGCCCCGCTCCACGAACTCCACCAGCCGCGGCGCCGCCACGCCCGTGAGCCGCACGTCCGGCGCCGCCGCGAAGGAGTCCTGGTAGGCCATGGACTCGATCGTCGCCCGCGTGGCGATCACCCCCACCCTGCCGTTCCTGGTGGCCCGTACGGCCCTGCGCGTCGCCGGCTGGATGACCTCCACCACCGGGACGTCATAGCGCTCCCTGGCGTCCCTCAGGACCGCGGCGCTCGCGCTGTTGCAGGCGATCACGAGCATCTTCACGTCGTGCTCGACGAGGTGGTCCATCACCTGGAGGGCGTAGGCGCGCACCTCGGCGATGCGCTTCGGCCCGTACGGCTGCCGCGCGGTGTCGGCGACGTACAGGATCGATTCGTTCGGGAGCTGGTCGATGATCGCCCGTGCGACCGTGAGGCCTCCCACGCCGCTGTCGAAGACCCCTATGGCGGGGTCCTCCTGAGCACTCTGGTCGTCTGTTGCTTCGATGACGCTGACCCACGGCGCGTGGGCGACGCTCCCGATGTCCGACATGATTCCCAAGGTTAGGGGACCGTCACCAATCGCTCACGGTAAGAATCCTCACATCGGAGTAATCCCTCATGATCGCCTGAGGGCGCCGCTCCCCCGCCGGCCGGTCAGCCCCGGCCGAGGCGGGCGAGCTGGCGCGACTGGGCGACCAGGTTTCCCTCGGAGTCCCAGACCTCGACGTCCTCGTCGAACCAGCCGTCCCTGATCAGGCGGCCCTGGCCGATGAGGGTCAGCCAGCCGGGCGCGGGCAGGGCCCGGAGGTGCCAGGTCAGCTCGACCGTCGGGGCCCAGCCCCGGCATCCCGCCGAGAAGACGACGGGCGGCAGCGCGTCCACGGCGAGGGCCAGGATGAAGGGATCGGGATCCTGGGGCTCCGACATGCGGAAGTACGCGCGCGACTCCGGCCGCCCGGACGGCTCGCCGGTGAGCCAGCCGATGGTCGGCGGGTCGAACCGCATCTCCATCTGGGCGTTGAGGGTCATGTTGGACTCGGGCTTCGGCTCCGGCAGCGCGACGCAGTCCTCGATGGGAGGCATGGCGGCCGCGGGAGGCTCGGCCCACACGCTCGCGGCGCCGCCGCCGAGCGTGGCCGTGGTCACGAGCGTGTCGATGTAGGCGGTTCCGTCCTGGATCAGGGTCGCCCGGGTCATCGCGGCCGTCTTGCCTGCCTTGAGCTGCTCCAGCCGTACGCGCGCGGGCCCCGGCGCCGGCGCCCGCAGGAACTGGGCGGCGGTGGACACCGGGTGGTCGTGCGGTGAGGCGTCCACGACGGCGCGCAGCAGCACGGCCATGAGGTAGCCGCCGTTGAGCGGCCCCCCGATCGAGTACCCGGGATCGAGGCACACGTCGTACGTGGTCTCGTCGACCCTGATCGCCTGCGTGGCCTCGTCGAACTTCGTCATCTGTACTTCTTGCCTCGCTTCGCCACCCGCACCGGAATGTTGTTCTGGCCCAATACCTTACCGATGCCCTCGGGCGGGCGCTCGGCGGGAGCGGTTCACGAAGGCCGCCGGCCGAGGGGGTCCGGTGTAAAGCGCGCTGCAAGCGTCTCTCTACCGGGGCGGCTTAGGTTCTCCGTGAATCCCTCCTAATTGCCCCGAGAGTGGAACATGTCAGGTCAACCGCTCCCCCCGTACCCCTTCAACCAGGACCCCGACCGGACCGTGTCGTACCGGCACCCGGTGCCCGACCAGGGCCCCGGCCCCTACACGCAGCCCTACGCCCAGCCCTCAGGCCCGCCTCCCTGGCGGCAGGAGGAACTCGGCCCGCCCGTGCCGTCCGCCAGGAAGACGGGAAGGGGATGGCTGTTCGCGATCATCGCGGCCGTCCTGGTCGTCGTGGTCGGCGGTGGCGGCGTGTACGCCGTCACCCTGCTCAGCGGTGGCGGCACGCAGCCCGAGGACGTGCTCCCCTCCGGCACCCTGGCGTACGTACGGGTGGACCTGGACCCGGCGGCCAACCAGAAGGTGGCGCTGTTCACCCTCGCCAGGAAGTTCTCCGCCACCCGCGACAGCTTCACCGGCGACGACCCGCGCAAGGCGCTCTTCGACCTGCTCGGCAAGAACAGCGAGGACCTGGCCAAGGTCGACTACGCCCGCGACGTCGAGCCCTGGATCGGCTCCCGCCTCGGCTTCGGGCTCCTTGCCCCGCAGTCAGGAAAGCGGACGCCCCAGGTGGCCGTGGCCGTCCAGGTCACCGACGAGGCCGGGGCCCGCACCGGGCTGGCCAAGCTCAACGCGGGCGGCGAGCTGAAGGGCCTGGCGTTCAGGGAGGACTACGCGATCCTCGCGGAGACCCAGGCGGCGGCCGACTCCTACGTCACGGCGGCGCCGCTGTCGCAGAACGCCGACTTCGCCGCCGACCTGAAGGCCGTCGGCGAGCCCGGTGTGCTCTCGTTCTGGGGCAACGTGGGCGAGATCGCCAAGGCGGCGGGAGCCGCCATGCCCACCGACACCGCCACGCTCGACATGATCAAGAACGTGCGCCTCGCCGGGGCCCTGCGGTTCGACAGCGGCTACGCGGAACTGACCGGGATCTCCCGCGGATCGGCCGTGCAGGGGCCGGCCGACCCCGGGGGGATCCGCCTGAGCACCCTGCCCGCCTCGACCTCCGGAGCCCTGTCGGTCTCGGGCCTCGGCGACACGCTCGCCAAGCAGTGGCCGCAGATCATGAAGGCGGCCGAGGGCCCCGCGGGGAGCCAGGCCTTCACCGACTTCGTCACCCAGGCCCAGCAGATGTACGGCATCGCCCTACCGGCCGACCTCGTGACACTTCTCGGCAAGAACCTCACGGTGGCGGTGGACGCGCAGGGCCTCGACGGCGCGGTGCCCAACGTCGGCGCCGTGCTCACCACCGACCCCGCCAAGGCGCAGGAGGTCGTCTCCAAGATCGAGCGCTTCCTCACCGACTCGGGGGCCGGGGCTCCGCGGATCGCCAAGGCGGCGGGGGACGGGAAGCTGGTCCTCGCGAGCTCGCAGGACTACGCGGGCAAGCTGAACGAGCAGGGGACGCTGGGCGACAGCGAGACGTTCAAAATCGCGATTCCGGACGCGGACGCGGCGACCGCCGCGCTCTTCGTCGACCTCGACAAGATCGAGAAGTACTACCTGGACGGCTTCCACGGCGACGATCGGGCCAACCTCCAGGCGCTGCGGGCCGTGGGCCTCAGCGGCAGGCAGTCCGGCGACACCACTTCTTTCAGCCTGCGAGTGCTGTTCAACTGAATCAACCGAAGCTCAGTCTGAACGGCCGCCTCCCAAAGGAGACGGCCGTTCGTCGTCCCGTACGGGGATCAGGCCCAGAGCTGGCCTTCGAGACGGTCTTCCGCCTCGTCGATCGTGCCCTCGTAGGCGCCGGTGGAGAGGTACTTCCACCCGCCGTCGGCCACGATGAACGCGATGTCGGCCCGCTCCCCCGTCTTGGCCGCCTTGGCCGCCATGCCGAGGGCCGCGTGCAGAGCACAGCCCGTGGAGATTCCGGCGAAGATGCCCTCGGTGCCGAGCAGCTCGCGCGTACGCCTCAGAGCGTCGGCCGAGGTCACAGAGAACCGCGTGGTCAGCACGCCGGCGTCGTAGATCTCGGGGATGAAGCCCTCGTCGACGTTGCGCAGGCCGTACACGAGCTCGCCGTACCGGGGCTCGGCGGCCACGATCTGGATGCCGGGCACCCGCTCGCGCAGGTAGCGCCCGACGCCCATCAGCGTGCCCGTGGTGCCGAGCCCGGCGACGAAGTGGGTGATCGACGGCAGGTCTTCGAGGATCTCGGGCCCGGTCGACTCGTAGTGCGAGCGCCAGTTCGCCGGGTTGCCGTACTGGTAGAGCATCACCCAGGAGGGGTTCTCGGCGGCCAGGTTCTTGGCCACCCGTACGGCCTCGTTGGAACCACCCGCCGCCGGCGAGGAGATGATCTCCGCCCCGTACATGCGCAGCAGCTGGCGGCGCTCCTCGGAGGTGTTCTCGGGCATGACGCAGATCAGGTTGTAGCCCTTGAGCCGGGCCGACATCGCGAGCGAGATGCCGGTGTTGCCCGACGTCGGTTCGAGGATCGTGCAGCCGGGGCTGAGAAGGCCGTCCTTCTCAGCCTGCTCGATCATCCACAGCGCCGGGCGGTCCTTGACAGACCCGGTCGGGTTGCGGTCCTCCAGCTTGGCCCAGACGCGCACGTCCTCAGAAGGGGACAGACGCGGCAGCCCGACCAGCGGAGTGCGCCCGACCGAGTCGATCAGCGAGTCGAAGCGCATGACTAGCGACTGCCCCCGGCCACGGCGGGCAGCACGGTCACGGTGTCGCCGTCGGCGACGGGGGTGTCCAGGCCGCCGAGAAAGCGGACGTCCTCGTCGTTGAGGTAGACGTTGACGAACCGGCGCAGGCCGGAGTCGTCGACGATGCGGGCCCGCAGGCCCGGGTGGCGGGACTCCAGGTCACCGATGAGGTCGGACAGCGTCGCGCCTGCGGCGTCGACCGACTTCGCTCCGTCGGTGTAGGTGCGGAGGATGGTCGGAATGCGAACCTCGATGGCCATCGCGGGTCAATCTCCTAGGTCAGTTGTCGTCACGGTGCACCCAACGAGTGCGAACAAGGCTGGTCGGGCGGGGATTCCTGTGATCAGGAACAGTCGTAGACGACGGCGAAGGGAGTATGCGCGAAAAGATGGTTCTGCACGGGCGACGAATGCCCGGGGCGCACCCGGGCGCTCCCCGACTCCGGGTCAATCGTCAGCATGTTCCCAACTCTACAGCTTCCGATGTCCGTGCAGATGGTCGCGCGGGGAGGGGTCATGCCGGGACGATCTCGACCTTCTCCTCGGTCACGACGCCGTCCAGCACGCGGAAGGAACGGAACTGCACGTCGTCGGGGTCGGCCGTCGACACCAGCACGTAGTGGGCGTTGGGCTCCGAGGCGTAGCTCACGTCGGTGCGCGAGGGATACGCCTCGGTCGAGGTGTGGGAGTGGTAGACGACCACGGGCTCCTCGTCGCGGTCGTCCATCTCGCGCCACACCCGGAACTGCTCCATGGAGTCGAAGCGGTAGAACGTCGGAGATCGCTCGGCGTTCTCCATGGGGATGAAGCGCTCGGGACGGTCGGAGCCGGCCGGCCCGGCGATCACCCCGCAGGCCTCATCCGGGTGATCGGCCCAGGCGTGGGTGATGATCTTGTCGACCAGTTCCCGTGAGATCGTCAGCATGCCTGGAAGTTACCAAAGGGCCCGGACCAGTGTGTCCTGGAGGTAGGTGAGCCAGTCGTAGGTGACGTACGCGGGGTAGCGCGGGTCGTCCTCGGCCATCTCGGAGAGCTCCTGGTGGACCTCCTCGGTGACCTCCAGGCGCACGCCCAGCGCGAGCCGCACGTCGTTGAGCGCCCGCAGCCAGGACTGCGCCTGCTCGGCCGTGAGCTCGACCTTGCCCTGCTCGGCGGTCTCCAGCAGGGTCTCGGCGTCGGCGCGCTTGCCCTCGCGCAGCGTGGCCTCGGTGTAACGCCTGAACTCCGCCGAGGCCTTCTCGTCGTCGGCGTACGCGGAGGGGAACAGCCGGGCGAGCACCGGGTCGGACGGCTCCTCGGCGGACCCGATGCCGAGCGCCCTCTCAAGCGGATCGTCGCCGGTGGCGCCGGGCTCGACGAGGCCGAGGACCTGCGCGACGAGCGAGCGCAGGATCGAGGCCTCGCCCGCGTCGAGCAGGATGGTGACCGCGCCGCTCCCCGCCGAGCTGAAGCCGGTGCTCACGCGGAGTCCCGCTGGACGGTGGCCCAGAGCCCGTAGGAGTGAAGGATCTGCACGTCGCGTTCCATCTCCTCACGCGTGCCGCTGGCCACGACGGCCTTGCCCTTGTGGTGCACGTCGAGCATCAGCTTCTCGGCCTTGGGCTTCGGGTAGCCGAAGACGGTCTGCAGCACATAGGTGACGTATGACATCAGATTGACCGGGTCGTTCCAGACGATGGTCAGCCACGGAAGCTCGGGACGGACGTCCGTCGACGGACGCTCGACCTCGGCTGGAGCGGTACTACCCACGTTCCCATCCTGCCCTACCCCGGTCGTAGTCTTCGACTTGTGAAGATTGCCATGAGCAGCGCGTTGCTCACCGATCACTATGAGCTGACGATGCTGCAGGCGGCATTGGCCGGCGGAGCCGCGGGCCGGCGCGCGGTCTTCGAGGTCTTCGCACGTCACCTGCCCCTCGGCCGGCGGTACGGCGTGGTGGCGGGCACCGGGCGGGTACTGGAGGCCCTCGCCGGATTCCGTTTCGGCGAGCCCGAGATCTCCTACCTCCGCGAGAACCGGGTGGTGAACGACCAGACCCTCGACTTCCTCGCGAACTACCGCTTCTCCGGCGACGTGTGCGGCTACCCCGAGGGCGAGGTCTACTTCCCCGGCTCCCCGATCATGGTGGTGGAGGGCACGTTCGCCGAGGCCGTCCTGCTGGAGACCGTGATCCTCTCCATACTCAACCATGACTCGGCGATCGCCACGGCGGCGTCCCGCATGGTCCACGCGGCGGGCACGCGCCCGATCATCGAGATGGGCTCCCGCCGCACGCACGAGCTGGCGGCGGTCGCGGCGGCGCGGGCGGCGTACCTCGCGGGGTTCTCCTCCACCTCCAACCTCATGGCCGGGAGAGTGTACGGCGTGCCGACGGCCGGCACCAGCGCGCACGCCTTCACCCTGCTGCACAGCTCCGAGTTCGACGCCTTCCAGGCCCAGATCGACTCCCTCGGCCCCGGCACCACCCTGCTCGTCGACACCTACGACGTCGCCAAGGCCGTACGGACGGCGGTAGAGCTCGCCGGGCCGGAGCTCGGGGCCGTGCGCATCGACTCGGGCGACCTGGCCGTGGCCGCCCACGAGGTGCGCCAGATGCTCGACTCGCTCGGCGCCACGAAGACGCGCATCGTGGTCACCGGCGACCTCGACGAGTACGCCATCGCGGCCCTCGCCGCGGCCCCGGTCGACGGATACGGCGTGGGCACCTCGGTGGTCACGGGGTCGGGCGCGCCCACGGCCGCCATGGTCTACAAGCTCGTCGCCCGCGAGGACTCCGAGGGCGCGCTCAGCCCGGTGGCGAAGAAGTCGGTAGGCAAACCGAGCAAGGGGGGCAGGAAGTACGCCTTCCGGGCCCTGGAGGGCGGCACAGCGGTCGCCGAGCTGGTCACCACCTCACCCGGAGCGCCCGTCCCCGGGGGCGCGAGGCCGCTCCTGCGCGAGCTCGTGCGGGGCGGCGAGATCGTCGGGCGCGAGCCCCTTGCCGCCGCCAGGGAACGGCACCGTACGTCCGTGGCCGAGCTTCCCGCTCTCGCGCATCAGCTCTTGCAAGGTGACGCGGTGATCCCGACGGTCTTCTCGTAGGGCGTCTCGTGTGCTCCCGCGTGGGCGCACACCCCGGCCTTCGGGTGATATGCCGGATATTCTCGGCGACGGTGGAGCTTTCCCCCGTCGCGCCTCAGGAGCATTCATGAGCACAGCCCTTGTCATCGTGGACGTGCAGAACGACTTCTGCGAGGGCGGCAGCCTGCCCGTGGGCGGCGGAGCGCGCGTGGCGGCGGCCATCGGCCCGCACGCCGCCGCCGGAGGCTACGACCACGTGGTGGCCACCCGTGACTACCACGTCGACCCCGGGGCGCACTTCGCCGACCGGCCGGACTACGTGCGCACCTGGCCCGCCCACTGCGTGGTGGGGACGGCCGGGGCCGACTTCCACCCGGCGCTGGACACCTCCGCCGTCGAGGAGATCTTCAGCAAGGGCAGGCACAGCGCGGCCTACAGCGGCTTCGAGGGCCAGAGCGGCGACGGCACCGGCCTGGCCGAGTGGCTGACCTCCCGGGGCGTCGAGCGCGTCGACGTGGTGGGCATCGCCACCGACCACTGCGTACGGGCCACCGCGCTCGACGCCGCGGGGAACGGCTTCGCGGTGCGCGTGCTGCTCGATCTGACGGCGGGCGTCGCGCCGGCGACCACGGAGACGGCCCTGGCCGAGCTGCGGTCCGCCGGGGTGGAGCTCACCGGCGCGCCCATCGTCACCGGCCCCTGACGGGAGCGGTCAGCGCGCCGCGGGGTGCCCGCCGCTCAGCGGGATCGCTGGGTGGCCCACTTGCGGATCGTCTCGATGCGCTGGCGGATCTGGTCGCCGGACGCCTGGGCGATGGGAGGGCCGCCGCAGGCCCTGCGCAGCTCGGCGTGGATGACGCCGTGGGGCTGGCCGGTGCGGTGGTTCCAGGCCCCCACGAGGCCGTTCAGCTCCTTGCGCAGCGCGGCCATCTCCTCGTGGGGGGCGAGGACCGGCGGCGGCGCGGGATCGGCCGCCTTACGCCGCCTGGCGGCCTGCTGGTCGGCCTGGTGCTTGCGAAGCAGCACCGCCACCTGGTCGGGCTCCAGCAGCCCCGGCAGGCCGAGGAAGTCCTCCTCCTCGGCCGAGCCGGTCTCCGCCGCCGTGCCGAACTCGCCGCCGTCGAACAGGACGCGGTCGAAGGTGGCCGAGGCCTCCACGGTCTCGAACGGCAGCTCGTCGCCGAGGACGTCGGGATTGTCCTTCTTCTGCCGGGCCTCGTCGACGAGGAAGTCGTCGAGGCCCTCCTCGGGGATCTTGCGGTCGAGCACGTGGTCGCGCTCGGCCTCCATCTCGCCCGCCAGACCCATGAGGGTCGGCACCGAGGGCAGGAACACCGACGCGGTCTCGCCCCGCTTGCGGGCGCGGACGAAGCGCCCGACGGCCTGGGCGAAGAACAGCGGGGTCGACACGCTGGTGGCGTACACCCCGACGGCGAGACGCGGGATGTCGACGCCTTCGGAGACCATGCGCACCGCGACCAGCCAGCGCTCCTCTGAGGCGCTGAACTGCTTGATCTTGCCGGAGGCCCCGGGGTCGTCGGAGAGCACGATGGTGGCGCCCTGGCCGGTGATCGCCCGCAGGTGCTTGGCGTACGCGCGGGCCGTCTCGTGGTCGGTGGCGATCACCATCGCGCCCGCGTCGGGGACGCCCCGCCGCACCTCGGTGAGCCGCTTGTCGGCGGCCAGCAGCACCTGGCGGATCCAGTCGCCCTTCGGGTCGAGGGCGGCGCGCCACGCCTGGCCGAGCTGGTCCTTGGTGAGAGGGGTGCCGAGCGTCGCGGTGATCTCGTCGCCCGCGCGGGTGCGCCAGCGCATCTCGCCCGCGTACGCCAGGAAGATGACGGGACGGACCACGCCGTCGGCCAACGCCGGGCCGTACCCGTAGGAGTAGTCGGAGAGGCTGCGCCGGACGCCCTCGCCGTCCTCGGCGTAGGTGACGAAGGGGATCGGGTTGGTGTCGGACCGGAACGGGGTGCCGGTGAGGGCGAGCCGCCGGGCGGCCGGCTCGAAGGCCTCGCGCACGCCGTCACCCCAGGACTTGGCGTCGCCCGCGTGGTGGATCTCGTCGAAGATGACCAGCGTCTTGCGGGCCTCGGTGCGCGCGCGGTGCAGCGCGGGATGCATCGACACCTGGGCGTAGGTCACCGCGACGCCGGCGTAGTCGCGGGAGGTGGCGCCCTGGCTGTTCTTGAACTCGGGGTCGATGGCGATGCCGACCCTGCCGGCCGCGTCGGCCCACTGCCGCTTGAGGTGCTCTGTGGGCGTGACGATGGTCACGGCGCGCACGACGCCACGGCCCAGCAGCTCGCTGGCGATGCGCAGCGCGTACGTCGTCTTGCCCGCGCCCGGGGTCGCCACGGTGAGGAAGTCACGCGGCTCGCGCCGGAAATAGAGGTCGAGGGCCTCCTGCTGCCACGCGCGGAGCTTCGGCGCGGTGCCCCACGCGGCGCGGTCGGGATAGGAGGGTGACAGATGGGACGCGGCAAACGAGCTCACGCCGACCTCCTCACCAGATGGCCTCTGCGGACCGCCGGGGCGTCGCCCCCATTGATCGTCTTGTCGCTGCGCTCGTTTCGCTCCCTCACAGTGAAGCCACCATAGTGGGGACCACCGACAAGACGTGCCGACCCTCCGGGATTCTCGCCATGCCACCCTTCCCGTGCTAGAAGGGACCACGTCCTCACGCGCCGTGACCAACGCGCCCTGAGTCCGGCTACCTCAGGCCCCTGACGACGGCGTCGATCTCGGCCCGCCGCGCCGGGTCGTCGGGCTGGGCGAGGCCGAGGACCACCACGCTCCGGTCGTCCTTGGTGAGAAGTGTCACGCGAAGGTAAGACGGCTGGTTCACCACGTCGGTGTAGCTCGCGCGCAGCGCCCGTGAGTGGCCGGCGTACCCCCCCACCGTGATGGGCCGGTCGTCGACCACGTCGACCGTGTCGCCGTGCAGCAGCAGCCGCCCGTACAGGTCGGCCAGGTCGAGCGTCGCGGCCTTCGGCCCGGAGACCGCCACGGACTCCCCCGGCCGGGTCATGACGAGCGCCGAGCCGCCGGCCGTGGCGACGGACGTGAACCCCGTGACCGGAGGAACCATGCCGCGCCGCCACCCCTGGGGCAGCGGGTAGCTGACGCCCGCCGCCGGGTCCGCGACGTCCACCGCGGGACCGGGCGCGTTGAGTCGGTTCACGGCGAAGGCGACGGTGCCGGCCACCAGGGCGACACCCGTCGCCAGGGCCAGGGCGAACACCAGCGCCCTCCTGAGCCAGGCGGGCACCCTGACCCGCGCCGGCGGGGCGGGCGCGCCGTACAGCCGGGCCGACGGAGGAAGGCCCTCGGCCTCGGACGGAGGCCATGCCCGATCGCCATACGGCCGTCGCTCGATGCGGTGCTCGTCCACGGTGCCTCCTCCCGTGCACTGAGTATCGGCACCGAAGGCACCCGTTCGTCAACGAGCACCTCGATTATCGAGCAGGAAAACTATGGAAACCGGCCCGCCGGTGTCAGGTCGCGGGGGCTCGGTAGGCGCTCCACATCTCGCGCATCCGGGCGGCCTGGCCGGCGGTGAACTCCGACATGCAGCGGTCGTGGGCGTAGTCCATGTAGTTGTGAATCGGGTCCTCACCGGTGTCCGGGCAGGTGTCCTTGCGCGCGGGGCAGCCCTGGGTGGGAGTGGCCTCGGGCGGGGTGTCGTCGACGGAGTCGCCCGGCTGGGCGCAGCCGTTCTCGAAGGTGTGCAGCAGCCCGAGCCAGTGCCCGATCTCGTGAACCCCGGTGTACCCCTTGGAGAAGTCGCGCAGGGCGCCTCCCGGCAGGCTGCGCCAGTCGATCACGACGCCGTCGAGGCTCGGGCGGCTCTGGTACCAGTGCGGGTAGGTGGCGTAGCCCAGCACCAGCTCGCTGAGCTGGGCCACGTAGAGGTTGAGCGTCTCGGCCCCGCCCTTGCGCAGCCGTTGCTTCATCGCCGACTCGTTGCCGAGCGGCTCGCGGAACCAGGTGGGGTTGTCGGTGTGGGTGACGCCCCGGAGGACGAAGCGGATACCGGTGTCGACGCCGCCCAGCCGGCCTCCGTAAGCGGCGTTGAGCGTGTCGACCTGCGTGCCCAGGGAGATGTCCGAGGCCCCCATGCGACCGTCGGTGATGACGTGGATCCACAGGGGGACCGTGACCGTGACGGCCGGCGGCTCGGCGTGCGGGGAGCGTAGTCGCCGGCGCATGCCGGAGAGCATACGGGCGGCCTCGCGGGCGCCGATCGTGTACGGCTCGGCTCCGCGCGTCTCAGGCCTCATCACGCGGGAGGGCGACGCGCGCCGCTCGGCCCCGCGCGTGCCGGGTCTCGGCACGCGGGCATCGGGGGTGCGCCGCCCGGCCTCCCGGGTTTCGGCCCCCGGTGGCCGGGCATGCCCGCAGGAGCGCGTGGCCGCCGCGCGAGCCGAGCCGGGCACGCCTGCGAGCGTGAACAGGCACACCAAAGACACGGCAACCGTGCGCCGCACCATGCACTCCCCCGTTGTTCCTGGTCGGAGTGCTGACGGTAGCTTCAGTGGCGCCGATCAGCCGGGAGCAACACTCATTTGCCGTCGCCCGGTTGGCCGCCCAGCGGGAGCCCTTCGTAGATCTCTTTGCACTCGGGGCACACGGGATACTTCTTGGGATCGCGGCTGGGCACCCACACCTTGCCGCAGAGAGCCCTGATCGGCGTGCCGGTCACCATGCTCTCAGTGATCTTGTTCTTGTCGGCGTAGTGCGAGAACCGCTCGTGGTCCCCCTCGTCGCCATGCGAGAGGTTCGGGCGCACTTCGCTCTCGGGAAGGATCTTCGTGCTCACGACATCCGAGTCTACGTGCGCGCGGGCGCGCTCAGGCTGACGAACGCCTCACTCATGACGGTACGGCCCGCGCGAAGGGCGCGAGCCGTACCGGACGACACCAGTGCCGGGCCGGAAGAGAGCGGCCCGTACGGGCGGTCAGCCCACGTGGACGGGGGCGTCCTCGACCTTGCGGCCCGCCTTGACGAACAGGCCCAGGATGGCCGCGACGACGGCCACCGCCACGGCCACGCCGAAGCCGAAGTGCATGCCGTCGAGGAAGGACAGGTGCGCGGCCTGCGTGATCGCGTCCGCGACGGGCTTGGCGGCCCCCGGCGGCACGGGCGCCACGCCGAGCGCGACGAGGTCCTTCATCGCGTCGACCTGGGCGCCGGTGGCCGGCATCTTGACGTCGGCCAGGTGGCCGGGCAGGACGTCCGCCACCTTGGCGGTGATCAGCGCGCCGAGCACGGCGGTGCCGAGCGAGCCGCCCACCTGCATGGCGGACTGCTGCATGCCTCCGGCGACGCCGCTGAGCTCCACCGGCGAGTTGCCGACGATGACCTCGGTGGCTCCCACCATGACCGGCGACAGGCCGAAGGCGAGCAGCGCGAACGGGATCGCGGTGTCCACGTACCCGGCGTCGATCCCGAGGCGGGAAAGCAGGAACATCGAGGTGGCGGTGATGAGCATGCCCGCGGCGATGGGCACCCTCGGGCCGAACTTGCTCAGCGCGAAGCCGGCCAGGGGCGAGGCGACGATCATGCCGGCGCTCATCGGGAGCATGCGCATGCCCGACTCCAGAGGGGACAGGCCGTGCACGCCCTGGAAGAAGAACGTGAGGAAGAACATCGCGCCGAACATCGAGAAGGCCATGAGCACCATCAACGCGGTGCCGATGGACACCGAGGCGTTGTGGAACAGGCTGAGCGGCAGCAGCGGCTCGGCCGCCTTGCGCTGCCAGAAGACGAAGGCGGCGCCAAGGACCACGGCGCCGGCGACGAACGCGATCGTCTTGGCGTCCCCCCAGCCGTAGCCCGGCGCCTTGATGATCGCCCACACCAGGCAGAACATGGCCCCCGACAGCAGGACCACGCCCGGAATGTCGATCTTCGACAGCGACTCGGCCTTGCTCTCCTTGATCACCCACAGGCCGACGATCAGCGCGACGATGCCGACCGGCACGTTGATGAAGAAGACCGACTGCCAGCTGACGTTCTCCACCAGCAGGCCGCCGACGATGGGGCCCGCGGCGCTCGACACGCCGATCGCCGCACCCCAGATGCCGATCGCCATGTTGAGCCGCTCGGCCGGGAACGCCGCGCGGAGCAGGGCGAGCGCGGCCGGCTGGAGCAGCGCGCCGAACAGGCCCTGGAGCACGCGCAGGGCGATCAGCACGCCGATGGACGAGGTGAGGCCGATGGCCAGCGAGGTGAGGGCGAAACCGGCGATGCCGACGATGAAGACCCTCTTGTGCCCGAAGAGGTCACCGAGCTTGCCCGCGGTGATGAGAAAGACGGCCAGCGCGAGCAGGTAACCGCTGGTGATCCACTGAAGGTCCGAGAGCGATGCCCCCAGGTCCTTGCCGATCACCGGGTTGGCGATGGCGACGACGGTGCCGTCGAGCATTACCATGATCACGCCTAAAGCGACCGCGAGCAGCGTCAGCCACGGATGGCCGTGGCCACGTCGAGCCGTCGCGTCTGGTGGCGCGGCCAGCGCTTGTGCCATGGAAAGGTCCCCCTGTTTCGATGAGTGGTCAGCAACCGGTAATTTATGTCAGTCCATGACAGATGACAAACTCTTTTATACGACAGATGGTGACTTGTGGCAGAATGTGAAGTGAACGTTTCTAGGAGGTGTCCGGCATGGGTCTTCGGGAGCGCAAGAAGCACCAGACCCGGCTGGCTCTGACCGACGCCGCCTTCGATCTGTTCCTGGCCCAGGGATACGAAGCCACCACCGTCGACCAGATCGCCGCGGCCGTGGACGTCTCACCGCGCACGTTCTTCCGCTACTTCGGCAGCAAGGAGGACCTCGCGCTCGACTTCACCGTCGAGTACAACGAACTCATCACCGCCGCCCTCGCGGCCCGGCCCGACGACGAGCCCCCGCTGGCGGCCCTCGTTCAGTCCTTCCGCGAGTTCATCCACACGATGGAGAGGACCGCCGAGGAGGACACCGAGCGGTTCCTCAAGCACAGGCAGGTGATCGACGGGAACCCCGCACTGCTGGCCACGAGCTTCGCCCGCATGTCCGAGACCGAGAAGCTGCTCACGGTCGAGATGGCCCGTCGCCAGGGTACGGATCCGGCGACCGACCCGCGACCCCGCCTGCTTGTGGGCTTCATCACATCGGCGATCCGCGTCGGCTTCGAGTGCTCGGTCGGCGGGGCCGCCCACCTCGCCACCCTGGTCGCCAACGTCGACAGGGCCCTGACCCTCGCCGAGCGCGCGCTGCGCCCCGGCTGGGATCAGTTGAGCTTGGGGTCGTCCGGGCAGGTCGCCACGAAGGCCAGCTCGCCGGGCTGACGGCGCAGCACCGACCGCCAAAGGTTCGAGGGCCGCGAGTCGAAGGTGTCACCGGGCTCGGCCTCCACGACGTACCACGAGCCCTCGCGGATCTCGGCCTCCAGCTGGCCGGCCGTCCAGCCCGCGTACCCCGCGAAGATGCGCATCTGCGTGATCTCACCGGCGAGGATCTCGGGGGGAGCGTCCAGGTCGACCGTGCCGAGTTTGGAGACCGCCGAGGTGCCCGCGTGCAGCCTTCGCCACCCGAGAGGCTCCTCCCCGCTCGGCACCGAGGCCAGGGCCAGCGCGCTGTCGGTCTGGACAGGGCCCCCCTCGAAGAGCACAGGGGGCCCGCTCACGAGCGAGTCCCACGATGGGAGCACCTGGGTCACGGTGACCTCGCTCGGCCGGTTGAGCATGACGCCGAGGGTCCCTCCGTCTTCGTCGTGTTCGAGCACCAACACGACACCGCGCCGGAAATTCGGATCGTCCAGCAGTGGCGTCGCCACCAGCAGCCCGCCGACGTAGATCGCCTCCGCCATGCATCCATCATGACGCGTGATGCCCCAAACGCGCGCCTGACCCCCATGAGAGACGGCTTTCACCTTGCCTTATGTTACTCATGGCGATCAAGTGGGAACTCTCCGTGTCAGAGATCACCCGCTGGAGGATCAGTTTGCGGAATCCGCGCCGCGCAGAGAGCCGCGAAGCGAAGGGAGGGCCCGAATGACCCGCCTGATACTGGTGGCGCTGATGGCGGTCGGCGCCGCCGTCGGCGTCCCCGCGGCCCGCACCTCACACGCCGCCGGCACAGCCGGGGACGACCGTGACGGGGGCGACGGGCGCGTCGACGTCGCCGTCTCCCGGGTCGAGTGTCCCGCGAGCAGGGCCAACGTCGTCATGACCGCCCCGCGCGACCACGGCACCGTGGAGTACTCCGTCTACCGGGGCAACACCCTGGTGCGCAACGGCCTGCTGTGGCCGGGCGTCGAGCGCACCATCCCCGTCTACGTCGAACCGCGCTCCACCGAGCGCATCGGGGTCACCCTGGCCGACCAGGGCACCACGAGGTACCAGGTCTGGTCGCGCTGTGAGACCGGCGAGGAGTCCTACGGCGAGTACCGCGAGTCGGTCTACAGCGAGAGCAGCGGGGACAGCGACGAGCGGCAGAGCGGCGAGCAGCATCACAACAGCCTTCGCGCCCACAGGTACAACCCTCTGCTCCGCGGGCAGCAGGCCCGCCACCTGCCCTACACCGGGCCGCCCGCCGATCTGTACGGCAAGATGGCGACCGCCGTGGGCCTGGTGGTCTTCGGCGGCATGCTGTGGTGGGTCGGCATGATCTGGCCGCGCCGCACGCCCGCCGAGCCGCTCATGCGCCCGCGCTCGCCGTACGGCCGGCGCCGCCACCCCGAGCTGTAAGGGGGGCACGGCACCGGTCCTACGCCTCCGTGCCTACGCCTCCGTGAAGCCCCGCACCTTGCCGCCGGCGGACTCCCGGACCGCCGCCGCGACCGCGCCCGCGACGTCGGGGTGGAAGACGCTCGGGATGATGTAGTTCGGCCCGAGCTCCTCCACCGACACGACGTTCGCCAGGGCGTTGGCCGCGGCCAGCAGCATGGCCTCGGTGACCATGCGCGACTGCGCGTCGAGCAGGCCGCGGAAGACGCCGGGGAAGGCCAGCACGTTGTTGATCTGGTTCGGGTAGTCGGACCGGCCGGTGGCGACCACCGCCGCGTGCTCCCTGGCGTCGTCGGGCGACACCTCGGGCTCGGGGTTGGCCAGCGCGAAGACCACCGCCCTGTCGGCCATGGTGGCGATGTCGTCGCCGTTGAGGATGCCCGGGGCCGAGACGCCGATGAACACGTCGGCGCCCTTCACCGCGCCCCGCACGTCACCGCCGTACCCCTCGGCGTTGGTGTTCTCGGCGATCCAGCGCAGCGAGTCGTCGAGGTCGTCGCGGCCCTTGTGGACCGCGCCCAGGTAGTCGCAGACGACGACGTTGCGCGCCCCCGCCGCCAGCAGCAGTCGCAGCACGGCCGTGCCCGCGGCTCCGGCCCCTGCCATCGCGATCTTCACATCGGGCAGCGCCTTGCCGACGACCCGCAGCGCGTTCGTCAGGGCGGCCAGCACGCAGATGGCCGTGCCGTGCTGGTCGTCGTGGAAGACGGGGATGTCGAGCAGGTCGCGCAACCGGCGTTCGATCTCGAAGCACCGCGGCGCCGAGATGTCCTCAAGGTTGATGCCGCCGAAGCCGGGCGCGATGCAGCGGACGACCTCCACGATGGTGTCGACGTCCTGCGTGTCCAGGCAGAGCGGCCAGGCGTCGATGCCCGCGAACCGCTTGAACAGGGCGGCCTTGCCCTCCATGACGGGCAGCGCCGCCGCCGGCCCGATGTTGCCGAGGCCGAGCACGGCGGACCCGTCGGTGACCACCGCGACAGTGTTGCGCTTGATGGTCAGGCGGCGGGCGTCCTCGGGGTTGCGGGCGATGGCCAGCGAGACCCGCGCCACACCCGGCGTGTACGCCATGGACAGCTCGTCACGGTTGCGCAGCGGCACCTTGGACTGCATCTCGATCTTGCCGCCGAGGTGCATGAGGAAGGTGCGGTCACTGACCTTGTGCAGGATGACGCCGTCGACGGCGTCGAGGCTGTCGACGATCGCCTGCGCGTGGTCGGTGTCCTTGGCCGCACACGTGACGTCGATGCGCAGCTTCTCGTGACCGGCATTGGTCACGTCGAGGGCGGTCACCACGCCGCCTGCGTTCTCTACCGCGTGGGTGAGCTGGCTGACGGCCTTGCCGCCCGCCGGCACCTCCAGACGGACGGTGATCGAGTACGACACGCTCGGCACGGTGGCCACGTCAATCCGCTCCTTTGCGGGTGCTTGTGGTCGCGCTCGCTCGGGTGCTCGATGTCGCGCATCCGGCTCGCCTGCTCCATATCGGGGATATCCATCGTGCCAGACCCGGCCGGGAGCTTCCGCCGTCCCGCGACAAAGGATCACAGTTCAGGCCCCCGCGGTGCGCGGCAGTGGCTCCCGTGCCCCGATGGGGCACGGGAGCCGTCGCATGCCGGAAGGAGTGCCCGGGTCAGAAAAGGGCGCTGGCGAGACCCCGGCGGGCCTTGGCGACGGAGGGGTCCCCGGCGGGGAGCGCGTCGAACAGGTCGAGCAGGCGACGGCGTACGCGGTCGCGGTCGTCGCCCGAGGTGCGGCGGACGAGCTGGACGAGCCGGTCGAACGCCTCGTCGACCCTGCCGCCGAGCATCTCGACGTCGGCCGCCTGGGTCTGCGCCTCGACGTCGGCAGGGCTCTCGGCGGCCCGGCGCATCACGGTGTCGGGGTCGAGGCCCTGGGTGCGGCGCACGAGCCCCACCCCGGCCAGGCCGATCTTGGCGTCGGGGTCGGCGGGGGCGCGGGCGAGCAGGCGTTCGTAGGCGGCGGCCGCGGCGTCGAGGTCGCCCTCGTCGATGGCCTTCTCGGCCGCGAGCAGGTCGGGGTCGGCCGCCGGCTGGGCCGGCTGGGCCTCCTGGCCCTCGGGCGCCTCCCCCTCGGGTGGGAGGTACTGCGCGAGCGCCTGCAGCAACTGGTCGAGCCATTGCCGCACCTGCGCCTCGGGGAGCGCGCCCTGGAAGCCGGTCACCGCCTGGCCCTGGAAGACGGCCAGCACGGTCGGGAGGCTCTGCACCTGCAGCGCGCCGCTGATCTGGGGGCTCGCGTCGACGTCGACCTTGGCGAGCACCCACCTGCCTGCCGCCTCGGCGGCGAGCTTCTCAAGGATCGGGCTGAGCTGCTTGCACGGCTCGCACCAGGTGGCCCACAGGTCGAGGACCACCGGGACGCGCATGGAGCGCTCGATCACCTCCGTGGCGAAGGTCTCGTCGGTGACGTCGATCACCACGGCGCCGCCCGGCGTGGCCGGGGCGCCTCCTGAAGCCGCCTGCGCCGCGGCCGCCTCACGACGGGCCTGGGCTTCCAGTGCCTGCTTGCGCGCGCCGAGGTCCACAGCCCCCTGCAACGATGCCGGTCGAGTGAAGTCCGCTGGGCTCATAGTCCAATCCTGCCGCATCCCGCGCGTGCTCCGGGTCGCGACGGTGCCACACGGGCTTGCGATCAAAATGTCACGCTTTGATCGCAAATTCGCCTGAATTTGCGGTTCGTCGGTGTGATCGCGAACGATTGGGCTCGCAAGGGTTCAACTCACATGGAGGTACGCGTGAGACGCGTCTTCGTCGTCACCGCGGCTGCAGCCGTGATCGCCGCGACAGCGGCAGTTCCGGCACAGGCCGTACCGGCACAGGCTGTCCGAACGACAGCCAGTCCCACGGCCACGACCGAGTTCGTCGTACTTTATAAGGAAGGGGTTGCCGCCGCGGACGCCCAGAGGGCGATCGAGGCGGCAGGGGGGACCGTCGTCAAGGTGAACACGGCCGTCGGCCTCGCCACGGTCACCACCGCGAACGAAGGATTCTTATCCGCGATCAAGGACAACCCCGTCATCGACGGCGTCGCCCGTGACCGCTCGATCGGGGGCGTTCCCAACGCCGGCCGGAAGGGCTTGAGCACAGGCACGTCCAGCCAGACGAGAGACGTCGGACTGGAGGTCCGCGAAAAGGGCGCCGTCAAGCGGGGCCGTAGCACCACCGCCGAGCCGCTCTCGGACCTTCAGTGGGACATGAAGCAGATCCACGCCGACGAGGCCCACAAGTACGAGCAGGGTGACCGCAGGGTGCTGGTCGGCATCCTCGACACCGGCGTCGACGGCTCGCACCCCGACATCGCCCCGAACTTCAGCCGATCCCTCAGCCGCAACTTCACCGTCGACATCCCCTACGACGCCAACGGAGACGTGCTCGACGGCCCCTGCGAGGAAGATCCCGACGGGTCCTGCTTCGACCCGAACGACGTGGACGAGGACGGGCACGGCACCCACCAGGCCGCCTCGGTCGCCGCGCCGATCAACAAGCTCGGCATCTCGGGCGTGGCGCCCAAGGTCACGATCGTGAACCTGCGCGTCGCCGGGGACGCGGGCTTCTTCTTCCTGCAGCCCACCGTGGACGCGCTCACCTACGCGGGCGACATCGGCGTCGACGTGGTCAACATGAGCTACTACCTCGACCCGTGGCTGTTCCACTGCACCGACAACCCCGCCGACTCGCCCGAGAACCGGCTGGAGCAGGCGACCATCATCAAGGCCACGCAGCGCGCCCTGAACTACGCCCACCGGCACGGCGTCACCCTGGTGTCCGGCGCGGGCAACATCGCCGCGGACTTCACCAAGGACTTCGTCGACACCCTCAGCCCGACGCCCCCCATGGTGCCCGGCCGGGCCCCCTACACACGCGACATCCCGGCGAGCTGCACGCAGCTGCCGAGCGAGGGCGAGCACGTGATCGCGGTGTCCGCGACCGGCGTCACCAAGCGCAAGGCCTACTACTCCAACTACGGCAACGGCTACATCGACCTGGCCGCCCCCGGCGGTGACGTCTACGACACCGCCGACAACAAGCGCGACCTCACCCTGGGGGTGCTGTCGGCCTATCCCAAGTCCGTCGCCATCGCCAACGGCGAGATCGACGCCGACGGGAACCCGACCGTGAACTACGTGGTCAAGGACTGCGCGGGCGCCACGTGCGGGTACTACGTGTACATGTCGGGCACCTCGGCGTCCTCGCCCCGCGTGGCCGGCGTCGCCGCGCTGATCGTCAGCAAGTACGGGCACCGCGACGGGCGGAACGGCATCACGCTCGACCCCGACACCGTCGAGCGGATCCTCACGTCCACGGCCGTCAAGACGCCCTGCCCGAACCCGGCCGCCTTCACCTACACCCGCCACCTGCAGAGCGGAGCCACCGTCACGACCACCCACACCTGTGAGGGGACCGCTTCGTCCAACGGCTTCTACGGCAAGGGCATCGTCGACGCCCTGCGCGCCGTCAGAGGATAACCGGCCTCAGCACGATCAAGGGGACCCGTCCCGCGAGGGGCGGGTCCCCTTCTCATTCGCGCCCACCGGTCCTCGTGCGACGCGAAGTCGCCCGCCGCCACCCTCATCGTGCGCATCCGGCGCGTGCTCATGGTCGCGACCGTGCCACACGGGCCTGCCATCGATATGTCACGCCTTTGTCGCAAATTCCCACGGAACTGTGATGCGGAGCAGTTATCGCGAACGATGGGCTCGGCAGGAATTCAGCTCACTTGGAGGTGGGTGTGAGACGCGTCTTCGTCGTCACCGCCGCTGCAGCCGTGATCGCCGCGACCGTGGCGCTTCCGGCACAGGCTGTCCGAACGACGGCCGACCCTGCGGCCGCGACAGGGTACGTCGTACTTTTCAAGGAAGGAGCCGCCGCTGAGGACGCCCAGAAGGCGATCAGGGCCGCAGGTGGAACCGTCGTCAAGGTGAACACGGCCGTCGGCCTCGCCACGGTCACCACGACGAACGCCGGCTTCATCTCAGCGATCAAGGACAACGCCGCGATCGACGGCGTGGCCCGCGACCGGATCATCGGCAGCGTCCCGAAGGCCGCGAAGACGGCGTTCGGAGCCCGGGCCACCGACCAGGCGAAGGCCGTCGAGAAGGAGGGCCGCGAGCACGGAGCCGTCAAGCGGGGCCGCAGCACCAAGGCCGAGCCGCTCTCGGACCTTCAGTGGGACATGAAGCAGATCCACGCCGAGGAGGCCCACAAGTACGAGAAGGGTGACTCCAAGGTGCTGGTCGGCATCCTCGACACCGGCGTCGACGGCTCGCACCCCGACATCGCCCCGAACTTCAGCCATTCCCTCAGCCGCAACTTCACCGTCGACGTCCCCTTCGACGCCAACGGAGACGTGGTCGACGGGCCGTGCGAGGAGGAGCCCGACCAGTCCTGCAACGACCCGAACGACGTGGACGAGGGCGGGCACGGCACCCACGTGGCCTCCTCGATCGCCTCGCCGATCAACAAGCTCGGCATCTCGGGCGTCGCCCCCGGCGTGACCCTGGTGAACCTGCGCGCCGGCCAGGACTCGGGCTACTTCTTCCTGCAGCCCACCGTGGACGCGCTCACCTACGCGGGCGACATCGGCGTCGACGTGGTCAACATGAGCTACTACATCGACCCGTGGCTGTTCAACTGCACCGACAACCCCGCCGACTCGCCCGACAGCCGGCTGGAGCAGGCGACCATCATCAAGGCGACCCAGCGCGCCCTGAACTACGCCCACCGGCACGGCGTCACCCTGGTGGCCGCCGCGGGCAACCAGGCCGCCGACTACACCAAGGACTACCTCGACACCTCCAGCCCCGACTTCGCCAGTGTGCCCGGCCAGGCCCCGTACAGCCGGACCATCCCGCCGAGCTGCGTGTCCATGCCCACCGAGGGTGAGCATGTGATCTCGGTGTCCGCCACCGGCATCAGCAAGCGCAAGGCCTACTACTCCAGCTACGGAAACGGCTTCGTCGACATCGCCTCCCCCGGCGGGGACGTCTACGACACCCCGGACAACACGCGCGACATCACCAAGGCCACCCTGTCGGCCTATCCCAAGTCTCTCGCCATCGCCAACGGCGAGATCGACGCCGACGGGAACCCGACCGTGAACTACGTGGTCAAGGACTGCGCCGGCACGACCTGCGCGTACTACCAGTACCTGCAGGGCACCTCGATGGCCTCGCCCCGCGCGGCCGGCGTCGCGGCGCTGATCGTCAGCAAGTACGGGCACCGCGACGGGCGGAACGGCAAGACGCTCGACCCCGACACCGTCGAGGCGATCATGAAGGGCACGGCCACCAAGACGTCCTGCCCGAACCCGCCCGCCTACACCTACACCCGCATCCTGCCCACCGGCCCGACCGTCACGGCCACCCACACCTGTGAGGGGACCACGCCGTCCAACGGCTTCTACGGCAAGGGCATCGTCGACGCCCTGCGCGCCGTGCGCCTGTGACCCGGCTCAATCCGGTACGGAGGGACCCATCCCCGCGGGGGGTGGGTCCCTTCCGGTGTTGAGGAGCCGCGCCGGACCGGGGTCATTCGGGGGCGGGCTCGAAGTCGCCGGCGGCCACCCTGATTGTCCGCATGAGGCCGAACATGTCGGCGAGGTCGGCCTCGCCGTACATCGTCATGCAGAAGTCGGCGGCCATGAGGTCGGCGGTCGCCCGGCTCACCGCCTCGCGCCCCTTGTCGGTGATCTCGGCGAGCACCCCGCGCCCGTCTTTCGGGTTGCGCATGCGGCGGACGAGCCCCGCGCGCTCCAGGCGGTCGACGGTGTTGGTCACGCTCGTCGGATGCACCATGAGCCGCTCGCCGATGCGCGACAGGGGCAGCGCGCCCGTCTTGCTGAACGTCAGCAGCACCAGCGCCTCGTAGCGGGCGAACGTCAAGTCATGCGGTCTGAGCAGCGTGTCCAGTTGCCCGAGCAGGATCTGGTGCGCTCTCATGATCGATGTGACGGCCGCCATGGCAGATGACGGCCCGAAACGGACACGCCACGTTTCGGCGGCGCGCTCAATGGGGTCGAACGGCAAGTTAAGCGGCTTCGGTACACCGATGGACACAACGCTACGCTAGCGCCTGCCCCGAGCTCTGACGCAGGGTGACTGAGTCTCATGGGTTACCCAAGAAGCGGGACGACAAACATCACGCTCCGTTATGGTGTTCATGTCAAGAGGTGAGGCGCGGCAAAGCCTGGTCCAAAGCATGGGGAAAGCCGCGCCGTGCGACACGAGGCGCGGCTATGCGATCCCGTGGACGCACGGCGTGGCGGGTTGGATCGGGCACGGGGTGCCAGGGGGCCGGCACCAGTGCCGTCAGCGCCGCTCATCCAGGCACGGGGGGTCCTGAATGAAGATCATTAGTGCAGCCGCACGGGCGGCGTGGCCGTATTTCCGGCCCACGCGGGACCGTGCTTGAGCAGAGGGGCGTTTCACGCGAGGAGCTGAAGCACAGCGCGCTGGTGGCGGTAGGAATACTGCTCGCGCTGGGCCTGCTCGCCGCGTGGAGCGTCCTTGTCCCGGGCATTTCCGCATGGGAGAACATCGTCGTCGCGGTCATCGGCTCGCTCCGGCTGACCGGTCCCGTCGCCGCCGCGTTCGCCGCGTGGGTGGCGGTGCGCAAGCGGCGCGCGTTGCGCGGCAGGCTGCTCGGCACCTGGCAGGTGCTGAGAGCCCCGCTGGCGATCCTGGTGGTCGTCGTGGGGGCCTTCGGCGCGACCGTGACACTGCTGGCGATGAAGGCCGTCCTGACCGAGCAGGCGGGCCATCTGGCGCCCACCGGGCTCGCCGTGGGGGCCGCGGGTCTGGCCCTCTACGCGGTGATCGGGTGGGTCACGGGCTGGGCCCTGCCCTGGACCGGCACTCCACTGCTGGCGGGGGTCGCCTGCTACGGCCTGTTCACGCCGCTGGCCGGTGGCTCGGCCTGGGCGAGCCGGCTGGCGCCGAGCACGTCCGAGCCGTACGACCCGTTCGAGGGGCTGAGCCCGGCCGCCTTCGAGAACCAGACGCTGTGGCTTCTCGGCGTCACCTCCGCCATCCTGCTCACCTGGACCGCGATCGTGACCCGGCGCGTCCTCGCGCTGACAGGGGCGATGGTGGCGGTCCTCGTGGCGGGTGCGGGCATGGCCCGGCTGCTGAGCGAGCCGCAGGCCGTCGCGGCCACCGAGCCGATGGTCTACAGCTGCCAGGAGTGGCCGATCACGGTCTGCGTGCATCCGGGGATGCGCAGCGGGCTCACGGAGCTGGGCGCCACCTTCACCACGATCGCCGCCCGCCTGACCGGCACGCCCGGCGCGTTCGCACGCGTCGAGCAGCGTCCACGGGACGACGACGGCGTGCCCGGACCCGGCGTGGTGCCCATCCACGTCGACGACCTGTCGCCGGGGTTCGCCTCGCGGGCCGCGGCGGAGTTCGTGGAACGGCTCGCGAGCCCGTGCGGGGACGGCCCCGCGGGCGGCTACCGCGCCATCGTGACGGCCTGGCTGCGCGGGGAGCCGCTGCCCAGCGGCCCACTGCCGGGTCACCAGGCGGCGGCGGCGTGGTTCTCCGCGCTGACGGAGAGCCAGCGCCGCGACTGGCTGCGCATGTTCTACACCGACTTCGCCACCTGCCGGCTGAAGGCGTCGCACTTCGGAGGGGTGGCGACCCAGCCGCTCCCCCGTCCCATGACCCGGGGGAGCGGCGGGCCTGCGACCTCCCCACCGGGAGACCAGACGGCCGGCGGCTACCCCGCCCAGTCCCCCGTCCCCGGCTCCCCCTACCCCACGATGCCAGGCCCTTCCGGGCCTCCGTCCGCGACCACATCCGGTCCCGGTACGTCCGATCCCGATACGTCCGGTCCAGGTACGTCCGGTCCCGGGGAGGAGCCGGCCACCGACGCCGGTGCGGGAACCGGCCGGCACTGGCGCCGGCCCGCCGGCCGTCCCGGCCCGGTGATCGCCCCGGGCGGGCGGGAGAGCTCCGCGATGGCCCCGGGCCGGCGCGGACTCGGCCTGCTGGGCCATCACCACAGGGGGCTGGCTCTCGGGTGCCACGCGGACTCCCGTTCCCGTACATGATGTGAGAAGACGCTCATCTCGGGAAGGAGAGTGCCCGTGAACCGCCAGACGTCGACCCCCCAGACGGCGGCGGCCGCGGAACCGGCTCGGCCCCGGTCCCGACGCGGCTGGCGCTACCTCGCGGGCTTCCTCACACTGCTGGTCCTCCTCTTCGTGGGCGCGAGGCTGACCTGGTCCTATCTCAACCCCTTCGGCGAGACGACGGTCGACCGCAGCCAGCCGGTGCTGCTCCAGTCGATCCAGAACATGAGCCGCTTCCAGGCCGCCAGCGGCAACTTCCAGGTCATCGTCGACCTGGAGAAGGACGCCGCCTTCCTGCCGGACGCCATCAAGGGCTCGCGCACCCTGTTCGTCGGCGCCGGCAGCGTGGACGCGTACGTCGACTTCTCCGCGATGGGCAAGGACGCGCTCACCGTCTCCCCCGACCGCACCGAGGTCACCGTACGGCTGCCGCGCGCGCAACTGGAGAAGACCAACCTCGACAACAAGAGATCCTACGTCTACGCCCAGGAGCGCGGCATCCTCGACCGCGTCCAGGGCATGCTGTCGAACTCCCCGCAGAACCAGCAGGAGCTCTACGTCCTGGCCGAACAGAAGATCGCCGAAGCCGCCCAGGCCAGCGACCTCCGCAACCGCGCCGACCAGAACACCAAGCTCATGCTCGAAGGCATGCTCAAATCCCTCGGCTTCAAGAAAGTGACGGTGAAGTTCGCCGACGAGCCCTGAGCCAACCTCGGAAGCGCACCGATCGCCCCTCCTGCGGGGCCCGCTGTGCTTCCTGCTTGAGTCCGTCGATCTTCGCGTCCTTGATGAACCCCTGGAGGCCCTCCGCGCGCTGGACCGCCGACAGCGGCCTCCGGCTCTCAGCCGGTCGCGCCACGGAGGATCTTCATGAAGGCGCGCATCCACGCCGGGTGGTCGGGCCAGGCACGTCCGGTGACGAGGTTGCCGTCCACGTGAGCCTCGCTGTCGACGAAGGTCGCGCCCGCCTGCTCGACATCCGGGGCACACGCCGGGTAGGCACTGGTCTCCCGCCCTTTCAGCACACCCGCCGCCGCCAGCACGATCGGCCCGTGGCACAGCGCCGCGATCGGCTTGCCGCTGCCCGCGAAGTGCCTGACGATCTCCAGGCAGTCGCGGTCGTTGCGGATGTACTCCGGCGCGCGTCCCCCTGGTACGACCAGCGCCACGTACTGCTCCGGGTCGACGTCCGCGAACGCGATGTCGGCCGCCCACGTGTGTCCCGGCTTCTCGGTGTAGGTGTCGAAGCCCTCGACGAAGTCGTGGACCACGAACTGGAGCTTCTTGGCGCTCGGAGCGGCGATGTCCACCTCGTACCCCTCCTCCAGTAGCCGCTGGTAGGGGTACATCACCTCCAGGTCCTCCGCCGCGTCACCTGTGACGATCAGCACCTTCGCCATCGTGTAACACCTCCGCGATCCGTGTCGCCTCGATCCTGACCATTCACGCGGCCGGGGTCAACGGCGAAGACGCAAGGCGTGTCCCTCGCGTCAGGGCCGCCGGCGGGTGTGCGGTCGTGGACGATGGTGCAGGTGCTGCGCATGTCCCTGTCATGGGCGGTCCTCACCGAGGCGTCGCTGAGCTTCCTCGGTGCCATGGCCCGCCTCGTCGCGAGCAGCGGCCGGCTTCGGGTCGCACTCGGAGAACAGTCATGAGAATCCTCGGAATGATTTCCGGCACGTCCCACGACGGCATCGACGCGGCCCTGGTCGGCTTCGGCGAGGCCGGCGGCACGCTCAGAGGGGTGGTCGAGTACACGGCGAGCACGCCCTACCCGGCCGAGCTCCGCGCCCGCCTCATCGAGGCGCTCCCCCCGGCGGCGACGACCCTGGCCGAGATGTGCGAGCTCGACACCCTCATCGGGCAGAGCTTCGCCGAGGCCGCCGCCACGGCGATCGCGGAAGCCGGTGCGGTCGACCTCATCGTCTCCCACGGCCAGACCGTGTTCCATTGGGTCGAAGGCGCGCACGCCCTCGGCACCCTGCAGATCGGCCAGCCCGCCTGGATCGCCGAGCGCACGGGGACGCCGGTGCTCTCTGACGTGCGCATCCGCGACATCACGGCCGGCGGCCACGGCGCTCCGCTGGTCTCCCTGCTCGACGCCCTCCTGCTCGCGGGCCACGAGGGCACCGCCGCCGCGCTCAACCTGGGCGGCATCGCGAACATGACGCTGGTGCGCGGCGCCGGCGACCTCGTCGCCCACGACATCGGCCCCGCGAACGCGCTCATCGACGCCGTCGTGGTGGGCTACGGGCTCAGCGAGCCCGGGTTCGACGAGGGTGGGCGGATCGCCGCCTCGGGAACGGTCGACGAGCGCCTTCTCACCGTCCTGCTCGACGACCCCTACTACCGGCGGCCCGCCCCCAAGAGCACGGGCAAGGAACTCTTCCACCTGGCCTACGTCGAGGACGCGATGGCGAGGGCCGGCAGCAGGCCCGGCGCGGCCGACCTCGTGGCGACCCTCACCGAGCTCACCGTGCGTACGGTCGCGGGCGACCTGACGGCGGGCGGCGCGGACCTCGTCGTCGCCTCCGGGGGCGGGTGCCGCAACCCGGTGCTGATGGACGGCCTGCGCCACGCCCTTCCCGGCGTGACCGTCGCGCTCTCGGACGCGTACGGCGCCCCCGCCGACGACAAGGAGGCGATCGCCTTCGCCCTCATCGGCTGGCACACCATGCACGGCCTGCCGGGAACCGTTCCCGCGGGTACGGGCGCACGGGCCGCCCGCGTGCTCGGCACTCTCACTCCGGGTGCGGGACCGCTCGTCCTTCCCGCCCCGGCCACCGAGGCTCCCGGCGCGCTCACGCTGACCCCTCGGCACACGGGGCAGGAGGCGGGAGCACCGGTTGCCTCGGTACGGAGGCCATCGGTCAGGCGGGGGCGGTGAAGGTGTAGGTGCCCGCGCCGAGTTGGAAGGTCGCCGCGCCGTCCGTGTAGCCCATCGGCGCCGCCTGAGGAGGTGCGGTCACCGCCGAGGACGACGGCGCCGGGACCCGGATGGCGGCGGTGGCGTTGGCCGGGATCTCCACCCGCAGCGTCAGCGTTCCACCGGTGATGGACCAGTCGCTCAGCGCCCTGCCGTACGGTGTGCGCAGGTCGGCCTTGCCGGAGGTGAGGCCGCCGCCCGGCCGGGGCGCGATGGTGATCCGGCGGTAGCCGGGATCGCGGGCATCGGGGCCGACGCCGCCCACCGAGCGGTACAGCCAGTCGCCCACCGAACCGAGACCGTAGTGGTTGAAGGAGTTCATGCCGGGATCCTGCAGGGAGCCGTCGGTCCGGATGCCGTCCCAGCGCTCCCAGATGGTGGTGGCGCCGCGGCTGTTCATGTAGCCCCAGCCGGGGTAGCCGGGCTGCAGCAGGACCTGGTAGGCGGTGTCGAGGTGGCCGTGGTCGGCCAGCACGGGCAGGAGGTTCTCGACGCCGAGGAAGCCCACGCTGAGGTGGCCGCCGCTCGCCGCCACCTTGGCCGCGAGCTTGTCGGCGACGGCCTGCACCCGGGCGTCGGGCACCAGGCCCAAGGCCAGCGCGAGGACGTAGCCGGTCTGGGTGTTCCCGGACACGGTGCCGTCCGCTGCCACGAACCTGCTGGTGAACGCCTGCGCCACCTGGTCGGCGAGCGTGCCGTACGTGGCGGCGTCCGAGGTCCGCCCGGTCGCGGCGGCCATCCGCGCGAGCAGCCGGGCGCTGTGGCCGAAGAACGCCGTGGAGATCAGATCGTTGGCGGTGTTGTCGTTGACGTTGAGCCAGTCGCCGTAGGTGTCCTGGTTGCGGATCAGGTCGGACCCCGCCGTGCTCCTGGAATAGTCGACCCAGCGCTTCATCGCGGTGAAGTGCTCGTCGACGACCCGCACGTCCCCGTAGCGCTGCCACACGGTGTACGGGACGATGACGCCCGCGTCCGCCCAGCCCGCCTTGCCCGCCCCGCAGCAGACGTCGGGCGCCACGTCGGTGAAGGCGCCGTCCGCGTGCTGGGCGTCGGCCAGGTCGTCGGCGAACTTGTCGAGCAGCCCGTACACGTCGAAGTTGAAGGTCGAGGTGGCGGCGAAGATGCCGATGTCGCCCGTCCAGCCCAGCCGCTCGTCACGCTGCGGGCAGTCGGTCGGGACCGAGAGCATGTTGGAGCGCGCTCCCCACAGGATGTTGTGCTGGAGCTGGTTGACCAGGGCGCTGGAGGAGGTGAAGGTTCCTGTCGCCTGGCCGCCGGTCCACGCGGCGAGCCCCGTGACGCTGGCGGTCGTGGGGGTGCCGGGGAAGCCGGTGAGCTCGACGTAGCGGTAACCGTGGACGGTGAACCTCGGCTCGTACACCTCGTCGGCGCCTGTCCCCGCGAGGGTGAAGCGGTCGGTCGCGCGGGCCGCGCGCAGGTTGGCGGTGTAGATGGTGCCGTCGGAGTTGAGCACCTCGGCGTGGCGCATCGTCACCGTGGCGCCCGCCGCTCCGCGCACGCGCAGCCGGTTCCAGCCCGCGAAGTTCTGTCCCAGGTCGAGGACCCACACGCCGGGCTTGGGCTGGGTCACCGACACCGGGGTGATGTTCGCCTGCACGGTGACGCCGGGATCGACGGCGGCGACGAGGCGCGGCTTGGCGCCGCCGCGTACCGTGACCGGGGCCCAACCGGCGTCGTTGTACCCGGCCGTGTCCCATCCCGCGCGGACGGCCCGCGCGTCGTACTCCTCGCCCTGGTAGAGGTCGTCCACGCTGATGGGGCTCGGCGCCGTGCGCCACGACGAGTCGGTGCGGACGGTCTGCGTGGTGCCGTCGGTGAAGCGCACGCGAAGCTGGGCGGAGTACGACGGCCGGCTGCCGTACTTCTGGCTTCCGGCGAAGCCTATGGAGCCGGAGTACCAGCCGTTGCCGAGCAGCGCGCCGAGGGCGTTGTCACCCTGACGCACCATGGAGGTCACGTCGTAGGTGCGGTAGGCCAGGCGCTTGTTGTAGTCGGTCCAGCCAGGTGCCAGCGCCTCGGTGCCGACCTTCGCCCCGTTGAGGCGGGTCTCGTGCAGGCCCAGAGCCGTGACCATCAGGCGCGCGGAGGCCACCGGCTTGCCGAGGGCGAACCCCTTGCGGAGGTACGGCGCGGGCTCCGCCACCATGACGTTCGAGCTCCACGGCCCGGAGCCGTAGGCGGCGGCGACACGGGCGGTGGGCCAGCCCGAGTCGTCGAACCCCGCGTCCTGCCAGCCGGACGGCGCGGTCTGCGCGGCCTTCCACCCGGCGTCGGTGACGAGTCTGGTCGTGCCCGCTCCCGCAACGTCGACCTCCAGCGCGGCGATCACCCCGGCCGGGGAGACGGTGGTGTTCTGCGCGGAGATCGCGAGGGTGTTGGCACCCGCACGCAGCCGGGCCGCGACGTCCACGACGGCCGCGGTCTTCCAGGAGTCGACGGCCCTCGGCGAGGAGCTGACCTGCGTTCCGTTCACCCACACGTCGGCGGTGTCGTCACCGGTGACGGTGAGCCTGGCCCGGGTGATCGTCCCGGCGGGCAGCGTGAGCACGCGCCTGAGGAACCGGGTGCCCAGGGGCGCGCTCGACGCCGGGTCACCCTCGGGGTACCAGATCCAGCTCGCCCCTGCCAGGGCGGGCGCGCCTGACGGAGCACCGACGAAGTCGGCCTGCCACTCGGCCGACGGGTCGAGCAGCCCGGTCTCGAACCAGGTGACCGGCCCCCAGCCACCGGCCCTGCCCTGGGTGTCCCAGACCCGCACCCGCCAGTAGTAACGCGTGCCGGACGCCAGCGCTCCGCCGGCGTAGACCGCGTCCACGGACCGGCCGGAGACCACCCGGCCGCTGTTCCAGACGTCACCGGTGCCGGACTGGGCGGCGGACTCCGTGGAGGCGACGATGATCTGGTACGCCGCCTGGACCTGCTCGCCCGAGCCTCCGGTGAGCTGCCACCCGAAGCGAGGGCCGGCCACGTCGATGCCGATGGGGGTGGGCCGCCGTTCGGCGGTGGGGGCGCCGACGGTCAGCGGCGAGGCCGCGGACAGGTCGGGAGCCGCCACACCGGTGCCCCAGGGAGCGGCTCCGTAGGTGCCGGAGACCGCCGCCGCGGGCCAGGACCCGTCGGCGAACCCCGGCTCGATCCAGCCGGGGGTGACCGTGCTCGCGGCCTTCCAGGCGCCGTCGGTGACCAGGTCGACCGTGCCTCCCGCGGTGGTCACCCTGAGCCTGGCGATCACGCCCGCCGGGCCCGCCGAGGTGTTGCGCGCCGCTATGGCGATCGTGTTCGCGCCGGCGCGTACGGCAGGCGCCAGGTCGACGTACAGCGCCTGCTGCCAGGAGTCGGTCCTGCGGGGCGAGCCGGCGAGCGGCACGCCGTTGAGCCAGACGTCGACCGTGTCGTCACCGGTGACCACGAGCTGGGCGTCGCCGACGGCGCCTGAGGGGACGGTGAAGGCGCGGCGCAGGTAGCGGGTGCCGGCCGGGGCGGACTGGCTCGGGCTCCCTTCGGGGTACCAGATCCAGGCCGCGCCCGACAGGTCGACGACGGCGGCGGCCTGGGCGGCCGTCGATCCTGCGGGGATGGGGCCGAGGAGCAACGCGACCAGGGCCAGGACGGCGGTCGCCAGCTTGCGTAGCCGGTGTGGACGAGCGGATGTGGGGGGCATGCCGACTCTCCTGGAGATCCGTGGGGGTACGGAACAGGTGGATCAGTGGCTGGTAAAACGGTTTAAGCAGAGGCGACCTTCGTGGACCGCCATGCCGGGACTCCGGCCCGCTGGGAAGAATGCCGGGGCTCCGGGCTCTGACGTCGCCTCGCGAACGCTGCCGTGGTGGGACCACGGCGCCGGCAGGTGAACACGCGCATGCTCGCCTTGCCGACCATGAGCCCTCCAGGGGCAGCCCACTCAAAAACGTTTTAATATCGAGAGGACGATAAAACAGCCGGCCCCGGCCGTCAATAGCGATTTGACGTCCGGTCCTGACCATCCGAAGACAGACGGTCGATTCCGCGAGCGGCCCGTTTCACCGCGCGCCTCGCACAACCCGGCGCCCTTGCCGGCCGGGCCAGGCCACGCTCGGCGTCGCGCCGGCGAGGCATCCGGGATGCCTGCCGCGTACGGGCGCCTACGCGGATGGGTTCCCCGTGCCCCAGAGGATCGGCGCCTGGTTACAAGAGCGATAGCGAAAGCCAGATGAGCCCCGGCACCCTGTAAGTAGCGATTTTTCCTGACTGGAGTTGATGACGCCGCCTGAAACCCCGACCCCGGGAGCGGGATCAAGGGCTCACGACTAGAAGCGGACAGCCAGAACATTCGGTCACTTTTGGGCATATTGGCATGGTTTCGATGACTTTCGACTGAGTGTCGTCGCTGCGCAATGGCACCGCCCGACCGGCCGCCATGCACGGCGACCTCCCTCACATATTGACAACTCGGTAAAGATCAGCACTCTCCCCTAAGTCATGATAAATCCGGCCTTAGCTGGTTCCCGAAGGGCATCGCCATCCACCGGAATGCCCATCGGAATCCAGGCGCGGAAATCCAATCATTTGATGGGGTTGAACCGTTCCAGAGCTGACATCATCGCCGTGCGCTCGTGCCCCCGCTCCGGCTCTGGAGGACACCGATGAAGAAGAGGCTGATCACCCTAGGCACCCTGATCGCACTGAGTCTCGTGACGGCACTGGTCGCCCCCGCGTCGGCGGCGCGGGCCTCGGCGGCGAAGGTCTTCCGGGGCCGGGCCACCGTGACCCTGGAGAGCTACGACTACTGCGGCAGCGGCGGCGGCCGCCTGACCGGCCGCACCTCCTACACGACCTCCGCGCAGTTCAGCACAGGCCCACGCAAGACCTACGGCGGCTACATCGAGCGCAACCCGTTCACCTGGCTGTTCTACATCGGGTCCATCGGCGCGACCGGATCGTTCCAGGTCGGGTCGGCGGCGGTGGCCCAGCCTCCGGGTGTGCTGCTCAACTACTGGACCAGCTCCTACAGCGGTGGCAGGTTCTCCGGACGTCTTGTGGCCTCGCACGCCGACAAGTCGACGACCTACAACACCTTCTTCGGCCAGCAGGATCTGATCCCCTGTCGTTCCGGCCTCGGGACCATCCCCATGGTCTACGCGCTCCAGACCGGCACCCGCATCAGCGGCACGATCGGGAGCAGCCGGGCCCGCCTGACGCTGACCGGCGCGACAAACGAGGGCTTCTATGCCTTCCGTGTCGACTTCTCGGGCTGACCTCACGCGGCGCGCCGTCCCGATGACCGGGGCGGCCCGCCGCGCACGAGGCGAACTCCCGGCGGCCGCGCCCCTCACGGGCGACCTCTCTTGACGGATTCACAAACGGACTCACACATGGCAGGCTCCCCCGACACCGTCGCCACCTGGTCCCGGCGCATCGCCGAGCGGGTCACCCCCGCGGAGGCCACGTCCGCCGAGCGGATCGCCGCCGCCTACCTCGCGGGAGGCAGGCGCCGCCGCGACCTGCTGCGGGCCGCGACGGGCGCGGAGCCCGGAGGCTTCGGCGGGGCTCTCGGCCCCGGCGAGCTCCCGGTCATCCTGGACGGCCTCCGCTACCTCGCCGACCACCTGCTCGGCCTCGCCTCCGGTCACCCGCTGGCCGAGTTGCTCGCGCTCCTGGTCCTGCGCGGGATCACGGGGGCCGCGTCGCAGGACGAGAACGCCGCCGAACCGGGGAGCCCGCCGCGAGAGGAGAACTCCGCCGGACCGGAGCTCGATCGCGTGATCGGGGCGTTCGGCGACCGCCTTCGAGCCCAGGGGGTCGCCCCCGACCGCGCCCGGGAGCTCACCTACGACACCCTCAAGCTGGTCTTCCAGCACGATCGCGACACGCCCGAGATCGAGGCGTTCCTCCGGGCTCTCGCGGGCAGCCCTCCCGCCGCGCCGCTGAGGGGCGGCCCGCCGCCCGTGCACCTTCCCGCCGTCCGTGGCGACTCCACCGGATGGATGCTGCCTCCCTGGCTCTGGTTCTACCTCCTCGGCGTCACCGCCCCATCCGTACCTGGGCTCGTGGAGGGCTTCCAGGCCGACACCGACGGCATGCCCGCGCTGGTCGCGGCCCTGGCCTCCGGTGCGCAGCGGGCGGCCGTCGCCCTGCTCACCGGAACGGGCCTCCTGGAGTTCTTCCCCGCCGCCCTCCTGTTCGCCGGCATCGCGGGCGTCCTGTTCCCCGGCCTGCGCGGGCGGTGGGCCGAGCGGCGGCACCACCTGGAGCCGAGCGGCGATCCGGTGATCGAGGAGATGTCCGCGTTCGTACGGCGCCACGCCTCCGCGATCGAGCTCCGGCTCGGCGAGCGCCACGATCGGACGGCCCGCGTCCACCCCGTCGGCCGGCGGGAGGCGCGTATCGCCGTCTATCCCCCTCTCCTGCGCCTGTGGCATGACGATCGGGAGGCGGCTCAGGCCGTACTGCTCCACGAGGTGGCCCACCTGCGGCAGGGCGACCATCTGATCGTCGGCCTCGCCGGCCCGTTCGGATGGTTCGTCCGGGTGTGGAGCGTGATCCTCCTCGCCCTCGTGGTGGTGGTGTCCGCGTTCTCGCTGCTCGCCGGGGGGTACGAAAGCTCCGCGTTGCTCGCCTCCCTGCTCCACGACGCGGCCTTGATCCCCATCGGGCTGATCCTTCCCGTGGCGGGTCTCTGGGTCGCCGAGCTCAGCGCCGACCGCTTCGCGCTGCACGAGGCGGGACCGGACGCGCTGCGCCGCGCCCTCGGCCCCGTACGAAGCCGTCGCCTGATCGGCAGGATCCTCGACGGCCTCACGCACCCGCCGCTTCGCCTGCGGCTGTGGGCCACCGGCCCGCGCCCCGGCGCCGCCGTCGCCCTCGCCGCCCTGTGGCCCGCCGCGGTGGTCGTCCGGATCGGCGCCATAGCGGTCTTCGCGCTGCTCACGTACCTGCTGACCGGGTACTCGCTCGGCGACGCGTTCGGCTCGGTGGCGCGCGATCTGCGGGCCGATCTGGCGTCCGCCCAGGCGACGCTGTTCGAGATGATCGTCCTGCTGGTCAACTGGCCGATTCTCGCGCCGTTGTGGATGAGGATCTGGACCTCCGTACGTACCGTCCGGCAGCGTTTCGCGCCCTATCTGCTGTCGGCTCTCATCCCGGGGGCCCTGGTGACAGGGGGTCTGACGGCGGGGGGCCCGTCGGCGGGAACGGTCGCGGGGGCCGTCCCCGCCGCCACGGGCGTGCCCCTCCCCACGGCGGGCGCACCCTCACCCCTACGGACCGGCCCGGTCGACGACCGCCCGTGGGACGGCCGTCCGCTCCCCGTCGAGATGCGGATCACGGCCTTCACCCCGCTCATCCAGCGGTCGGGGCCATCGGAGTGGAAGGGCATCGCGGCCGGCTGGCTCGGAAGCGGCGTATGGCGGGCCGAGCAGGACGGGCGGCTGACGTTCTCCACCCTGGCGAACCGTCCGGGCCTGCGACCGGGGGCGGGCCACTGGCTGCGCGCGGACGAAAGGATCACCTTCTGGCTGGCCGTCGAGCTGGACGTGCAGGGCGCGACCGTGACCACCGAGATCGGCGGCGACGTGGACCTCACCCGGAAGCCGGCCGTCATGAACGCCCAGTGGGCCCCCGCGAGCACGGACCTCGCCGCCCTCATGTCGGCCCCAGCTCTGGAGTTCACCGCCCCACTGGACCTCTCCACCACTCCCTAGCTCACCGGTGCGTGGATCCAGCACGGTTCGGAGAAGTCCTTGTCGGGGACCCTGGCGACGGTCCGCTCGAAGCGCCAGCCGGGGTCGCCCGCGAATGCCGTCTTCACCGAGCTGAGGTAGAGCCCCTCCGAGACGATCACGATGTGGTGGCCGGGAGCGCCGGCCAGGGCCGCCTTGGCCTCCGCGCAGTCGCGCAGCCGGTGCGCCCGTACCACCCCGTCGCCGCCGAACCCGTTGACCTCCGGGTAGACCATGTCCTCGTCCAGCGCGATCCGCACCCGCACCGCGTACTCGGGCCGCACGTGGCGGTTGGCCTCCGCCAGCTCGCTCGCCAGCTCGCGCAGGAACCGGCGGATCACCCTCGGCTCGTCGATGCCGGGGGGCATGACGATCAGGTGGCCGTCGCCCTGCTCCTGGCGGCCGCATTCGCCCGGGGCGACCTGCGTGGCGGAAAGGGCCAGGTCGAGGACCCGCACCAGGACGGCCTGCACCCTCCCCTGCTCGGCCGCGTCGCGTTTGCTGTACCCCTCGACGTCGACCGTGACGCACATGCGCCGGGCGCCACGGCGTGCGGGCGCCTCGCGGGCCGCCGGACCCGGCGGACCCGGCGGCGAGACCGCCGGGAAGGTGTCGT
>NZ_JBEZFH010000046.1:0-31182 GCF_040649355.1 Sphaerisporangium sp. NPDC049002
GCGATGGGAGTCGCCTACCGCGCCTGGGCGCTGTCCCAGCCCCAGCGCTACCTGCTGCTCTTCGGCTCCCCGCTCCCCGGCTACACCGCTCCGCCCGACACCCTGCTGCGGGCACGAGCGGCCCTAGGGCCCTTCCTGAGCGTCTTCGAGGGCGGACGGCCGAGACCGGCGGTGGCGCCGGTGGTCCAGCAGATGGAGGCCTGGGAGCGACGCGATCCGCGGGTCGCCGGCTGGGTGGCGGAGTACGCGGCGGGTGGCGACGGGTGCGCGGTCGCCGGAGCCGTGATGGCCTGGACGCGCATGCATGGCGTGATCAGCCTGGAGGTCGAGGGCCAGTTCACCGGTATGGGACACGACCCGCGCGCCCTCCTCGACGCCGAGGTCGACACCCTCGCCGAGACGTTCGGCCTCGGCTGACCGCTCCGGGCGAACCACCTTCGCGGTGAACGCGGTCGAACTCGGGTCCTGGGACCGGCCGGTCCGCGTGGTCAGAGGTTCGGTGCGTAGGTCGGGCCCCGCACTTCGTGCCGCCCCTCCGCGCTCCCTGGTCCCGGTCTCCGGGTGCCGAGGGGCGCGGAGCGCGTCCCTTCACCCGCCGTGGGCGGCCGTGCGGGCGACGGCGGCGAGGAGGCCCCGCAGGGCGCTGTCGAACTCCACCTGTCGCTCCAGGTTCGGCATGTGCGCGGCTCCGTCGACCACGGTGAGCGTCGCCCCGGGGATGCGCGTGCTCATGAACTCCGCGTCGGCCACCGGGGTGAACTCATCGTCCCCTCCGACGACGATCAGCGCGGGCACCGTGATCTCCGAAAGCAGACCACTGTAGTCGGGACGCTCGGCACGGCCGCGCAGCGCCGCCGCGGCGCCCTCCGAGGGCGCCGAGCTCATCATTCGGAGCACGTGCGCGGCCACATCGGGCAGCGCCTCGACGTTGTGCGGGGCCACCATCTTCGTCAGCACCTCCTCGGCGTAGGGGCGCATGCCCTCGCGAAGGAGCCGGTCGGCCTGAGCGGCGCGCAGCTTCCTGCCCTCAGCGGTCTCGGCCTGGGCGAAGGTGTCGGCGAGCAGCAGCCCCCGCACCCGGCGGGGGAACAGGCGGCAGAACTCCATCACGATCTGGCCGCCCATCGACAGGCCCCCGATCACCACCTCTTCCAGCCCCAGATGATCGAGCAGCGCGGCGATGTCACGCGCGAAGGTCTCCAGCGGGGTCTTCCCGGGGACCACGGTGCTCTCGCCGTAACCCCGCAGGTCCGGCGCGATCACCCGCAGGTCCGGGCCGGCGAGGGCGGCGACCTGCGGCGCCCACATCGAACGGTCGAACGGGTGGCCGTGGACCAGCACCAGCGGCTCGCCCCGGCCCCGGTCGTCGTACCCGACGGTGATCCCGTTCACCGAGGCCCTGCTCACAACGTCCACTTCCTCCCCCGTCGACGCTCTCGCACGGCGATGCTAGATCGGGAAGGCCGCTCAGTACACTATCAACATCACTCTGGTCGCCTCCTGGCCGCTCGTCTCACGGGCGCTCGTCCTGGGCCCGGCCTGAAAGGAGTCGCCGATGACCTCCGCTTTCCTGCACCCCGCCGAGGTCCATCACAGCCACAGGGACGTGACGGGCGGCTGGCTTCGACCGGCGGTGTTCGGCGTCATGGACGGGCTGGTGTCGAACGCCTCGCTCATCGCCGGTGTGATGGGCAGCGGTGCGAGCATCTCGGCCGTCGCGATCGCCGGGCTGGCCGGGCTGGCCGCCGGGGCGTTCTCCATGGCCACCGGCGAGTACACCTCCGTACGGTCGCAGACCGAGATGATCCTGGCCGAGATCGCGGTCGAACGCAGGGAGATCGCCAGGAACCCCGAGGCGGAGGAGCGGGAGCTGGCGCTGCTGTACGAGTCCCGCGGCCTCACGCCCAAGCTGGCCCGCGACGTCGCCCGCCAGCTGCACGCCCATGACGAGGTCGCCTGGCGGGTCCACGCCCGCGAGGAGCTCGGCGTCGACCCCGACGACCTGCCCTCGCCGTGGGTGGCGGCCGGATCGTCGTTCCTGGCCTTCGCGCTGGGAGCCCTCATCCCCCTGCTGCCGTTCCTCCTCGGCTTCGGCTCGGTGCTCGCGGCGGCGGCGCTCACGGCGGCCGGGCTGTTCGGCACCGGAGCGCTCGTCGCGCGGCTCACCCGCCGGTCCGCGGTGTTCGGCGGCGCCAGGCAGCTGCTGCTCGGCGCGACGGCCGCCGCCGTGACGTACGAGATCGGTCACCTCGTGGGCGCGATCATCTCCTGACGCCCCGAGGCCGGAGGCGTAGCAAGCTCTGCTCGGCCGAGCGGATCCTGATCCGCCCGAGAGTAGGGGGGAGAGATCAGGGGGTGCTAAAACGGCCCCCGACCGGCCGGCCTTTCGGCATCGAGGCTGATTGTTGTCTATTGTTTCGACGTGCCGATGAACGAGAACGACTTCCAGGTCGCCATGCCGCCGCTCCAGCCGGACCGCTCGGTGCTGGTCGTGGCGCCCCCGGAAGACGCACCGGGCTTCTGGGCGGGCGCGCCGAGCTCCGTGCTCAGCGATGGCGTGATCTACCTCGCCTACCGCCTTCGCCGGCCGATCGGCGAGGGACGCGGCTACGCCATCGTCGTCGCGCGGTCCGGCGACGGCGAGCGCTTCGAGACGATCTACACGCTGGGCCGCGACGAGGTCGACACCGAGTCCCTGGAGCGGCCCGCCCTCGTACGCACCCCTGAGGGCAGGTGGCGCCTGTACATCAGCTGCGCCACCCACAACACCAAGCACTGGCGGGTCGAGGTGCTCGAAGCCGACGACCCGTCGCGGTTCGACGCCGCCCGGCGCAGGGTCGTGCTGCCCGGCGACCCCAAGACCGGGGTGAAGGACCCCGTGATCGTGCACCATGACGGCGTCTGGCACCTGTGGGCCTCATGTCACCCGCTGGCGGACGTGGGCGAGGAGGACCAGATGGTCACCGACTACGCCACCAGCGCCGACGGCCTTGAGTGGACCTGGCACGGCACCGCCCTCAGCGGGCGGGCGGGCTGCTGGGACTCGCGCGGCACCCGGGTCACCGCGGTCGTCCGCACCGGCGACACGGTCCTCGCCGCCTACGACGGGCGGGCCAGCGCCGCGGAGAACTATGAGGAGCGCACGGGGCTCGCCTCCGGGGCCGACTACTCGACCCTGACGCCCGTGGGCACCGAGCCGGTCGCGCGGTCACCCTACGGCGGGCTGCGCTACCTCGACGTCCTCGACCTGCCCGGCGGCGGCCGGCGCGTGTACTACGAGCTCACCAGGCAGGACGGCGCCCACGAGCTGCGCACCGAGCTCCACTGACCCGTTACGTTCCGTCCCGTGCCTGCCAGACCTGGCGGGCAACGGCGCCAGGACGCGCGGCAGGTCACCTACTCTGGGAGGCGCGTTCAGGGGAGGCGCGGGCGGCCGTTGCGGGCCTGTCGCTGGCCTGCGGGCCTGTCCCCCATGAGCCCGCCCGACTTGTCGCGGGGTCCGAGCCAGTCGCCGAACTCCTCCCCGGTCACCCGCTCCAGCAGGGCGATGTCGTCCTCGAACCTCGGGATGAGAGCCTGACGCTCCTCCCAGCTCAGCGGGCGGCGCGGGCGTCCCCTGTCCTGGAGCGCCTTTTCGAGGGGTTCGGTCAGGCGCGCGGCCAGCGAACCCGGCAGGTGGTGTCCCACCGTCGCGCCCGCCCGGAGCACGCGTGACAGCGCCTGGTGGCGCAGCGTCGGATCGGGATGCGCCGTGACGTTCTCGCGAGGCACCTCGGTGATCAGGCCCTCCTCCACACCGAGGAACGCGCAGATGCGATCGAGCGTTGCCACGGGCTCGTCGACCAGCTCACGGTAGCGGAACAGCAGCACGTTCTCCCGGGGGAACAGCCCGAAGAGGTGCCGCAACTGCTCGCCGTACCGGCCGAGGCCGACGTAGTGCCAGAAGGCCGACCAGCCCGCGGCGACGCGGCGAGCCTCCTCGGCGCAGGCCCGTACGACGTCGCCGACGGGTTCGAGCCCCGCCGACCACAGGTGCGTCCAGTTCGAGTGCGCGCGCTCGACCGGGTCACGCAGGATGACGATCAGCTTGGCGTGCGGGAGCAGCGCCTGGATGCGGCGCTGGGCGTCGCGGTCGTACAGGTAGAACGGGGTGGACTCCCCCTTCAGCGCCCCCTCGGGAGCCTCGTCGAACAGCGCCTCGTACTCCGGCCGGCGCCAGACGTGCTCCTTGAAGGTCAGCGCGTCCCCGGGGCCGCCCCGCACCGGTGGCGGCCCGTCGCTGAGGAAGAACTTGGGCTCCTTGACCGCTGACATGAACAAGGAGGGGTGTCGTGCAAGCGCCGCGTGCAGGGCCGTGGTCCCCGTCTTTGGCGCTCCGATCACCAGGAAATCCGGTAGAGCCATCCGATCTCCTCGGCACAGGCGACATCAGCGTGCATTATACCTACTCAATACGTAGGAAATGCAGGCTTTACCCTCCTGTGCCCGTGTCCTGGTGGACGATGCCAGGGCGTCCGATCCGGAGACCGTCAGGCCGGGCTGGGCTCGCGGTGGCCGGTAAGGGAGGCGTGGTGGTCGGCGCCGCGCGGACCGTCAGGGTCGGCGTGCACCGTGGCCGCGCGCAGGCGGGACACCTGGTGGATGAGCCGGTGTTCGGCCTCCACGGCCACCGCGTGCGCCTCGATGAGGGACAGGCGGTGGTCGACCGCGATCTCGACCTCGGCACGCAGCACATGGCCGACCCAGCGCATCCGCACCGACCCCACCCGCCGCACGCCGGGGGTGGCGGCGAGGACCGCCTCGACCTGGTCCAGCAGGGCGGGGTCGACCGCGTCCATCAGCCGGTGGTAGATCTCGCGGGCCGCGTCCCGCAGCACCAGGCAGATCGCCACCGTGATCAGCAGGCCGATGATCGGGTCGGCGATCGGGAACCCGAGCGCCGCCCCGCCCGCTCCGAGGAGCACGGCCAGGGAGGTGAACCCGTCGGTACGGGCGTGCAGGCCGTCGGCCACCAGAGCGGCCGAGCCGATCTCGCGGCCGACTCTGATCCGATAGCGGGCCACCCACTCGTTGCCCGCGAACCCGATCAGACCCGCCGCGGCGACCCAGCCGAGCGCGTGGACATCCTTCGGCGTGACCAGCCGTCCGACCGCCTCGTATCCGGCGAAGACCGCGGAAGCGGCGATGATGCCCACGATGACCAGCCCCGCCAGATCCTCCGCCTTGCCGTACCCGTAGGTGAAGCGGCGGGTCGCCACGCGCCGCCCGAGCCAGAAGGCGATGGCCAGCGGGATCGCGGTCAGGGCGTCGGCGAAGTTGTGCAGCGTGTCGCCCAGCAGGGCCACCGACCCTGAGAACGCCACCACCACCGCCTGGGCGAAGGCGGTGACGACCAGCACCACGAAGGACACGCCGAGGACCCGCATCCCCCGGCTGCTGGACTCCAGCGCCGTGTCGGTCCTGTCGGCACTGTCGTGGCTGTGCGGGGTCAGGATGTGCGCCACACGCGCCCTCAACCCGGCACCCTTCCCCCGCCGAACCCGCACCCCGTGCCCATGGCCATGCCCGTTCCCGTGCCCGTGGTCCTGGTCATGGTGCTCGTGGTCGTGCCCGTCACCATGGTCGTGGGCACGGCCCTGATCCGGGTCGTGACCGTGGGGGTCTTCGAGGGACGACGATTCGGACCGCTCCTGGTAAGACATGGCTGCCTCGCTTGCGGACGTTGGCGCTTGCGGGGAGTATATGTAGCCATGTACGCACGCGACAACGAATCAGGTGCGCATCCGTTGCAGGAGCAACCCACCACCACACAGGTGGAGACGGCCGTCGAGGCCTTCCGCATGCTCAGCGACGGGACGCGGCTGCGGCTGATGTGGCTGCTCGCCTCGGGTGAGTACGACGTCTCCTCGCTGGCAGGCGCCATCGGCGTGGCGCGGCCCTCGGTGTCGCAGCACCTGGCCAAGCTGCGCCTCGCCGGGCTGGTCGACGCCCGCAGGCACGGCCGCCGCGTCCTGTATCGCGCCCGCGACGCCCATGTCCGCCGCCTGATCGCCGAAGCGCTCTTCCACGCCGACCACGAGGTGTCCGGTATCCCCCGCCACGACACCTGACCGCTACCTGGCCCCTCGTTCTCCCCTGAACACCGACCTCGCCGGCCGGGCGGAGGCGGGGGACGGGGCGTCGAAGGCGGAGGCCAGGGCCTGGGTCTGGGCGTAGGAGGGAAGTCCCGCCGGGACCACGTCGTCGTTCGCGACGGCCCAGGCGAGTTCCACGGCGTTGTGCACGGCCGCCCTGAAGAGCAGGGAGCCGCAGCTGACGCGCCGTACCCCGAGGGCCGCGAGCCGCCGGAAGGAGGCGCCGCCCGGCGTGAACAGGATGTTCAGCGGGGCGTCCAGGCCGCAGGCCAGCGTGGTGATCACTCGCTCGTCGTCCAAGCCGGGGACGAAGATGCCGTCGGCCCCCGCCTGGAGGTACGCCTCGGCCCTGTCCATGGTGGTCCGAGGGGATGGCGGGTCGCCGCCTCCCAGCCAGTAGGTGTCGGTCCTGGCGTTGACGAACAGCCCCGGCACGGCCTGCTTGATCGCGGTGATCAGCGCGCACTGGCGGCCTGGTGGGGTCAGGGTGCCGTCGGCGCGCCCGTCCTCGATGTTCACTCCCGCGACCCCGGCCTCGGCCAGTCCGGCCGCGAGCGCCGCCACCCGCCCGGGGTCGTCGCTGAAACCGCCCTCGATGTCCACGCTGATCAGTGCGGGCAGCCGGGCGAGGCCTTCGGCCAGCCGCACGGTCTCCTCCCGGGTGGCCGCTTCCCCGTCGGGCTTCCCGGCCGCCGCCGCCACGCCGAGGCTGGTGGTGCCGATGGCGGTGAACCCCCGAGCCATCAGGGCGGAGGCGGAGGCGTGATCCCACGCGTTGGGCAGGAACAGGGGCCGCTCCCCGTGATGCAGGGCACGGAACCTCGCGAATCGATCGATCGCCACGTTCATCGGCGCTGGACCTCCAGTCGTACGGGGATGCGCGGGGCGGCTTCTCGCCGCCGGAGCGGCCCGGGAGCCGGGGGCACGGTGGAGCACGGGTCGGCCAAGACGGCACACACCCCGGCATGACTGACGACCGTGATGCCGTCATCCGAAGAAGGCTCCATGCTTTCGACGCTAGGACCCCATCGTTTCGACGGGCGCCGAAACATCCGCCCTCACCACGAACCCAACCCAGGTGCGGCGGCCCACGGCCACCCGGGTCGGCGCGGCGGCGGGCCAGGCGCACAACGCCGCCCACAGCCCCGGCCACGCCTACGAGCTCGGCCTCCAGCGCGTCCTGGACGGCCTCGGCGTCCTCATCGGCCGGCGCCGCGGCCAGGGACGACGGAGGCCACGTCCCCGTGACCCCGCCGGCCGTACGGTTCTGGCGGGGTCACTCCGTGGCGCGGGCGTATCGCGCCGAGAGTTCGCGCAGGTGGGCGACCAGCTCGGGCGGATCGGTGACGGTGAAGTCGCAGCCGAGCATCCCAAGGTGGACCGCAAGTGTCTCCACGGTGTCGGCCCCGGTGTCCAGCACGCACGTGTCCTCGTCGACCGCTTCCACCGTCCCGACGGCGGGGTTGATCCGCGCCGCGACCACCTCGGCCGGAGCCCGCACGAGGACCCTGGCCCTGTGGCGCCACGCCGCCGCCGAGACCCGCCGCGACACGTACGCCGCGACGTCGCCGCCGGGCGGCTCGCGCGGGGCGAAGCGGGGGCCGGTGGGCGTGCGCGGTTCCATCCGGTCGACCCGGAACGAACGCCAGTTTTCGCGGCCGGTGTCCCACGCGACGAGGTACCAGCGGCGTCCCCAGTTCACCACGCGGCAGGGCTCGACCACGCGCAGGGTGGCCGTGCCGCCGTGGTCGCGATAATCGAAACGCAGCCGCTCGTGGTCGCGGCAGGCCGCCGTGAGCAGGGTCAGCACCGAGGGATCCACCGTGGGCCCGGTACGGTCGGCCGGGACCCTCACCGTGTAGGCCTGCAGGGCGTTGACCCGGCGGCGCAGTCGTGAGGGCAGCACCTGCTCCAGTTTGGCCAGGGCGCGCAGGGAGGTCTCCTCGATTCCCGCGATCGCGCCGCTCGCCACGGTGCGCAGCCCCACGGTGACCGCGACGGCCTCCTCGTCGTCCAGCAGCAGCGGCGGCAGCGCCGACCCCGCGCCGAGCCGGTAGCCGCCCACCGAGCCACGGGTGGCGTTCACCGGGTAGCCGAGGCCGCGCAGCCGCTCGACGTCGTTGCGCACCGTGCGGGTGCTCACGCCGAGCCGTTCTGACAGCTCGGACCCGGTCCAGTCGCGGGGGGTCTGCAGCAGTGACAGCAGGCGGAGCAGCCGCGCCGAGGTTTCCAGCATGACCGGCATCCTGCCAGCCCATTAGGAAGCTCCTCGTCCTAATGGGTATCTAGTGTCGAGGGCATGGCAGACACCCAGACCCGGCGCCGCCCCGTGACGACCTCGTCCCCGGCCCCGGCGCTCAGCCGCAGGGCGCTCAACCGCGCGACGCTGGAGCGGCAGATGCTGCTCAGCCGCTCGGCCAGGTCGGTGACCGAGGCCGTCGAGCACCTGGCCGGCATGCAGGCCCAGACGCCGCACACCTGGTACACCGGCCTGTGGACCCGCCTCGCCGGGTTCCGTCCCGAGCACGCGGCCGACCTGCTCACCGGCCGGGGCCTGGTGCGCATCCCGCTCATGCGCTCGACGATCCACCTGGTCAGCGCGGCCGACTGCCTGGAGCTCCGGCCGGTCGTCCAGCCGGTCATGGAGCGCGGCCTGAACGCGAACTTCGGCAGGGATCTGGCCGGAGTCGACCGGGAGGAGCTGGCCGCGGCGGGCCGGGCGCTGGTCGAGGAACGCCCGCTGACGTTCGGGGCGCTCGGGAGGCTGCTCGCCGAGCGGTGGCCCGGCCGCGCCCCGGGCTCGCTCGCGCAGGCCATGCGTGCCTGGGTGCCGCTGGTGCAGGTGCCGCCGCGCGGGGTGTGGGGGCGCGGCGGCCCGATCGCCCACACCACCGCCGAATCGTGGCTCAGTGCGAGCGTCACCGCGGAGCCGTCGCCGCGCCGCATGGTCCTGCGCTATCTGGCCGCGTACGGGCCCGCGACGGTGATGGACATCCAGACGTGGTCCGGGCTGACCCGGCTGCGTGAGGTGGTCGAGCCGCTCCGGCCTGAGCTGCTCACCTTCCGCGACGACCAGGGACGGGAGCTCTTCGACCTGCCGGACGCCCCTCGCCCCGACCCGGACACCCCCGCGCCGCCGAGGTTCCTCTACGACTTCGACAACCTGCTGCTGTCGCACGCCGACCGTGGCCGGGTGATCACCGAGGACTACCACCGGCAGGCGTACGGCCCGCACGGTCCCGTACCGCGGCTGGTGTTGGTCGACGGCTTCACCCGGGGCGACTGGAAGATCACCGGTCAGCGGGGCGCGGCCGTGCTGACCATCCGCCCCTACGGCCCCCTGTCCGGTCCGGACGCCGCGGCGGTGACCGGGGAGGGCGCCCGCCTGCTGCGGTTCGCCGCCCCCGGCGCCGAGTCCCACGACGTCCGGCTACAGCCCGCCCCCTGACCAGCCCTGTCGCGCGGGGGGTGAGGCGGGAGGTTCAGGGGGGTGGGCACCTTGTCGAGGAACCCGTGGACGTCGCGCAGGTGGCCGTCCTCGGTGAGCACCGCCACGTCGAAGCCGTCCACGAGCGACTCGGCGCCGGCGGCCGGGGCCAGCTGCCAGGTGAAGCGGACCAGGTTGTGGTGGGCGTCGACCAGCCCTCCCGGGCGGAACACGAACCCCGGGAACTGGTTCTGAACGGCCGCGATCGTGGCGTCGATCTCCTGACGCCCCTCCGCCGCCGCCAGCGGGTCGACGTAGGTGCCGCCCTCGGCCCACAGCCGGTCCACGGCCGCGCGGCGCGCGGCCGGGTCGGTCTCGTTCCAGGTCGCGATGTACTGGTTCACAAGCTCGTTGACGTCGCTCATCGTCGTACTCCTGCGGAAATCGCCGGAACGGACCGGCGTCATCGGTGGGATGGACCGGGGCGAACCGCCCCATGCCTCAACGATGGCGGCACCGGACGCGGAAATCGATTACGCCCCAGGTAACGGGGCCACTCGGCGAGCGCCTGGCCGGAGTCGACTCAGCGATCCACAAGTGGGTTCCCAGCGAAGATCCATAGCCTCATTCCCGGCCCTCGCGCCCGAAGCGACCGGGCAGGCATCCGAGCGACGAAAAGGAGAGCGATCTTGACGGAGACCGGGAACGACCCGATGACCGTTGACGAGCGGATCGACAGGTGCCGGAGAGAGGGATCGACCACACTGGACCTGTCCGGACTCGGCCTGGACACGGTGCCGGAATCGCTCGGCGACCTCACCCACCTGACCATTCTCTTCCTCCACGACAACCGGCTGACCGCTCTGCCCGAGTGGCTGGAGAACCTCACCGCGCTCACCGGCCTCTACGCGAGTGACAACCAGTTGACCGTCCTGCCCGAGTCGGTGGGCAACCTCGTCAACCTCACCACGCTAACCCTGTGGAAGAACCGGCTGACCGCCGTGCCTGAGTCACTGGGCAACCTCACCGAGCTCACCAAGCTCTCCCTGCATGGCAACCGGTTGACCGTTCTGCCCGAGTGTCTGGGGAACCTCGTCAACCTCACCAAGCTCTACGCGAGTGACAACCAGTTGACCGTTCTGCCCGAGTCACTGGGGAACCTCACCACCCTCACCGAGCTCGCCCTGGGCGACAACCGGCTGACCGCTCTGCCTGAGTCAGTGGGCAACCTCACCGCCCTCACCGAGCTCTCCCTGCATGGCAACCGGTTGGCCGTTCTGCCCGAGTGTCTGGGGAACCTCGTCAACCTCACCGAGCTCGCCCTGGGCGACAACCGGCTGACCGCTCTGCCCGAGTCCGTGGGCAACCTCGTCAACCTCACCACGCTCACCCTGTGGAAGAACCGGCTGACCGCCCTGCCTGAGTCAGTGGGGAACCTCACCGAGCTCACCGAGCTCTCCCTGGACGGTAATCGGTTGGCCGTTCTGCCTGAGTCAGTGGGCAACCTCACCGCCCTCACCGAGCTCTCCCTGAACGATAACCGGCTGACCGCCCTGCCTGAGTCACTGGGCAACCTCACCGCCCTCACCGAGCTCTCCCTGAACGGTAACCGGTTGGCCGTTCTGCCTGAGTCGATGGGCAACCTCACCGAGCTCACCAAGCTCGCCCTGTGGAAGAACCGGCTGACCGCCCTGCCTGAATCACTGGGCAACCTCACATCCCTCACCGACCTCTACCTGGGCTGTAACCAGTTGACCTTTTTGCCCGAGTGGCTGGGGAACCTCACCGCGCTCACCGAGCTCGGTGTGCGCGAAAACCCGCTGGTTGATCTGCCTGCGTGGTTGGGCGACCTTCCCGCCCTCAGCGATGGCACCAGGACCTTACTGAGTGCCTTCTATGAGGAGCGTTGGGGTTGGTGAATTCCACCGGCCTCACCTGGCCACCTATGCCAGCTTCGGCCCGTTTCTGCCGTATACCGGTGGGACCCGTTGTGGACCTCCGTGGGCACGCGCGGGGGCCGGGTGAAGGGCACTCTCGTGCAATGGATGAGGTTGTATGGGGTGGCCGGGGCGTGAGCAATGCCCCGTAGGCGTTATGGTCATCGCGGTGGCGAGTCTTGCCAGGGTGGACGACGAGCGGCGTGGGAGGGTGCCGGTGGATGGCAGTGGGCGTGTTTCCGCGTACTGGCCGATCACCGATGATCTGAGTGTGTTGCGGGGGCTGGTGCGGAACTATGCCGGGGATGCCGGGCTGTCCGGTGTCCGCCTGCAAGATCTGGTGCTGGCAGTGAACGAGGCCGCCGCGAACGTGCTCGACCACGCCGACGGCGAGGGAGACGTCCAGGCCTGGCACGACGAGCGGTTCGTCACGGTGGAGGTGCGCGACTGCCTCGGGCACCTGGTCCCCGCGCACGCCGACGCGGGCAATCCGGGCGTGGCGACCTTACGCGGCCGTGGCCTGTGGCTCATGCGGCAGCTCTGTGACGAAGTCAAGATCACCAGGGACGCGCAGGGGTCGGCGGTGCTGTTGCGGCAGGCGCTCGGCGACGTCCCCGCGTACGACTGAGCCGCGCCGATGACCAAGGAGCGCATCGGTGAAGTGCCTCGACCACGTGGCAGGGGCACCGCGGGACGCGGCACCATGGCGCCGCGTCGAATCCCCCATGGCCTTCGTGCGCGACCGGACGCGGGAGCAGGCGACGTGGGACCCCCTCGAAATCCCCATGGCCTCCGGGCGTGGTCACTCGCACGAGATCGACCATGAGTGGGCAGGCACGCGCTTCGCATATCGTCACCGACTGGAACATCCGCTGCCGGGAATCGGCCCGGGTCTGAGCGGTGACGCGGCGGTGCGCGGTGTCGTGCGCCCGCCATCCCCCACCAGACCCGCGACCGCCTCGTGAATAGGCCACCTATGAACTTCACCGTGCACATCGACACCGGGACCGGCGACTCCGGCCCCTCCGAGGTGCGCACCCTGGTGCTCACCGGAGAACTGGATCACGGCAGCGCCCCCCACCTGCAACGGGCTCTGGAGGACGCCTACGCCGAGCGCTGCCGCCATCTGGTGATCGACGTCACCGGCCTGGCCTTCTGCGACTCGACGGGAATCAGCGTCTTCCTCGGCGCCCGCCGGGCCATGACCGCCCGCGAGGGGACCGTCTCGCTGGCCGGCCTCAACCCGCGCATCGAGAGGATCTTCCGGCTCACCGGGCTGGCCCGCGCCTTCCCCACCTATGCCACGGCCGAGCAGGCCCGGGCCGCCGTCACGGCATGACCTCGCACGAGATCACGAGCGGACTGCACGATCCGGCCCTGTCGCGCGTCCCGGGCGACCCCGGCGCGCTGGCCGAGCTGGTGCGCGGGCAGTACGGCGGCGACCAATACGGCGTCGACCGGCAGCGCGGACAGATCCGTGACCTGGCCGCGCTGCTGGCGGAGCGGCGGCAGGTCCACCACCTGCTTCCCCTGCTGGAGCACGTGCCCGCCGAGCCGGACGCGTGGGCGGAGCTGATCGCCTGCCTGACGCAGGAACTGGTGGTACGCCGCGTCAACCTGACCCGGGTGCCCGCGGCGGCGCGGTGCGCGGCGGCCCTGCGGGAGCTGGGCCATCCTCTGGCCGACCTGCCCCTGAAACGCACCCGGGCAGAGCGCTGGATGAACAGGACCTGCCTCGATCCCGGCTCGGCGCCTTACCGCGGGCTCCCCGCCCCCGAGCACCCGGAGATCACGCGGCTCCTCCCGGGCCCTGCCGATCCGGAAGGCCCTGCGGCCAGGGGAGACGGGGAGCGCCCCACCCCGCTGTGGGACGCCTGGGCCGAGAGCGGAGGGTCTGCGGGCCGGGTCGTGAGCACCCGCGAGGACGAGCGGAACATCACCGCCGCGCTGGAGCACTGGAGCTCGCCGGGGGAGGAGGCGAGGATCATCGAGCTACCCCGGTGTTTCGACCTCCAGGAACTGCTGCCCCTGGGGGTGAACACCTTCCTCTCAGGCACCTTCCGCGCCCATACCGCGCTGACCGGCGTGCGGGTCAGCCTTGACGGGGTGGTGGACGAGCTCTTCACCAAGGCCTACTGCGACGCCAGCTGGAACCGAGGGCTCCGCGCCGGGTACGGCAGGCTGCGGGCCTGGCAGTCGGTCGCGGGCCTCGTGCGCGCCGCCGCCGGGTCGTCGGTCCACCGCGTCAACGAGCTTGCCGCCCGGTGGCGATGGATGGCGTTCGGGACCACCAGGCGGCAGCCGTACTGGGTGTACCAGGGGCTCGCGATCGGCGCGCTCAGCCCGCGCGGAAACGTGCTGAGCCTGCTGATCTCCCACGACACCGACTAGAAGATCGATTCCACGCTCGGTGATCGTGGATGTGCGCGGCCACCGAGGCGGTGCGGAACCGGCGGCCTCGCGTATGCGGGGATCGCCGGTTCGACGGGTCCGAACCTGGTGTCCACCGCGGAGAGTCGGCCGGGTCTGGAGCCTCGTGGGGCGGAGGCTCAGCCGAGCAGGCGGCCCACCCGTGACAGCGTCTCGCGTACGTTCTCCTCCGACGTCGTGGCGCGGGCCTCCTCGATGGACAGCCACCGCAGGAGCGCCGACGGGTTCTCCGGCCTGACCGCATCTGGTGTGCCCGTCGTGAGGACGAACCGCAGGTCGGCGTGCTCGTGCGCGGGCTCGTGCGGGGCCGCCGGCACCGGGACGATGACCACGTGGACGATCCCCGCGCCGGGCCAGGGCGCGAGGTCCTCCAGGCCGGTCTCCTCCCTGCCCTCGCGGAGCGCGATGGCCAGGGGGTCGCACTCACCCGGGTCGCCGTGCCCGCCGACCTGGAGCCACGCCCGCTGGCGCGCGTGCCAGCGCAGCAACACCCGGCGCGTCGGCGGATGGACGATCAGCGCCGAGGCGGTGACGTGCAGGGCCGTCGAACGATGCCACGGGTCACCGGCGGCAGGCAGCGCGAGGGTCCGTTCGAGGTCGGCGGCCTCCGCCGGGGTCAGGGGCCGGTGCCGGGACAGTGACGCGACCAGTGGGCCGGGTGTACCGAGATCGTTCGCCGTCGCCATGCCACTCCCCGAGGTCACAGGCTCACCCTTTCCACGACACACCGCCGCGTGCCCGCGTACGTACGGACCGGACCGCGTGAGGACCCCGCAGAGGCTCGCACACGCGGCGAGCCCCTCGCAAACGATTAAGGCGGCCCCGGCGCGCCCACCCGGCCGCCCGTACACCGACCTGGCCGGCCACCCGTTACGCCGACCCGGCCGGCCCGCACGCCCGTACGCCGACCTGGCCGCCCGACCGGCCCGCTCGGCCGCCTACCCGGCCAGCCTGCCCGGACCGTACCGGGTCGTGTGCTCGGCGCAGACGGCGGCCAAGGTGTCGAGGGAGATGCCGAGCGCCTCGGCCAGGGCGGAGACGGTGAAGAACGCGGGCGTCGGGATCCGGCCGGTCTCGATCTTCCGCAGGGTCTCGGCGGAGATCCCCGCCGCCGTCGCGACCTCGGCCATGCTCCGGTCGCCACGCGCCTGGCGGATGAGGGAGCCGAGCAGCTCACCGCGCCGGCGTTCGGGCCCGGTCAAGGGGATGCGCACCATGCGATCTATAGTAGCGTGATACTAATACCGGTATTTAAATTGGAGGTCAGAGCGAGATGGTGGAGATCAAGACCGACGCCGAGCTGCAGGCGATGCGCGAGGCGGGGCGGGTGGTGGGCCGAGCGCTCGCGGCCGTACGCGAGCGCTCGGTCGCCGGGGTGACCCTCACCGAACTGGACGAGATCGCCCGGACCGTGATCTTCGAGGCCGGGGCGACCGCGCCGTTCCTCAACTACAAGCCGTCCTTCGCGCCCACGCCGTTCCCCGGGGTGATCTGCGCGTCCGTCAACGACGTGATCGTCCACGGCATCCCCGACGGCTACCGGCTGCGCGACGGCGACCTCGTCAGCATCGACTGCGGAGCACGGCTGGACGGCTGGACCGGCGACTCGGCGATCAGCTTCACCGTCGGCCCCGCCCGCCCGCAGGACACCCGCCTGATCGAGGCCACCGAGCGAGCACTGCGCGCCGGGATCGAGGCGGCGGTCCCCGGCGGGCGGATCGGCGACATCGGGCACGCCGTCGCCACGATCGGCAAGGCCGTCGGGTGCGGCATCCCCGTCGACTTCGGCGGCCACGGCATCGGACGGCACATGCACGAGGACCCGCACGTCCCCAACCGGGGCAGGCCCGGACGGGGGATGGCGCTGCGGCACGGCATGGTGCTGGCGATCGAGCCGATGTTCATGGCGGGAGGCGACGACCGCTATTGGACAGCGCCCGACGGGTGGGCGTTGCGCACCGTCGACGGCAGCCGCGCCGCGCACGCCGAGCACACCGTGGCGATCACCGACGAAGGCCCCCGCGTCCTCACCCTGCCGTGATCCCGCCGCGGCCGCTCCCGGGCCCGCCGTCCACGACACCGCGCGCGGGCTCGGGGCCGGCCTCCAGGTTCTTCCTGACCTCGCCGAGCGCCTCGGTCGGAGAAGCGGGCACGCGTTCCCGGTACGGCCCTTACGATCGGGGTTGTGGAGAACCGTGAACTGGGCAGAACGGGCAGGCAGGTCGGGGTCGTCGGCCTCGGCGCGTGGCAACTGGGCGCCGACTGGGGCGAGGTCGGCGAGGACGAGGCGCTGGCGACGCTGAACGCCGCCGCCGACGCCGGGGTGACGTTCATCGACACGGCCGACGTGTACGGCGACGGCCGCAGCGAGCAGATCGTCGGCCGGTTGCTCAAGGAGCGGCCGGGCCTGACCGTGGCCACCAAGATGGGCCGCCGCGTGCCGCAGGAGCCCTCGGCCTACACCCTTCCCAACTTCCGCGCCTGGAACGACCGGTCGCGCCAGAACCTCGGCGTCGACACCATCGACCTGGTGCAGCTGCACTGCCCGCCGACGGCCGTGTACTCAGACCCCGCCGTGTACGACGCCCTCGACACGCTGGTGGAGGAGGGCAGGATCGCCGCCTACGGGGTGAGCGTGGAGACGTGCGAGGAGGCCCTGACCGCGATCGCGCGGCCGAACGTCGCCACCGTGCAGATCATCCTCAACGCCTTCCGTCTCAAGCCGCTGGAGCGCGTCCTTCCCGCGGCGATCGAGGCCGGGGTCGGCATCATCGCGCGGGTGCCGCTGGCCAGCGGGTTGCTGTCGGGCCGTTACGACGAGCACACCCGGTTCGCCGACGACGACCACCGGGCGTACAACCGCCACGGCGAGGCCTTCGACGTCGGCGAGACGTTCTCGGGGGTCGACTACGCCACCGGCCTGCGGGCCGTCGACCGGCTCAGGCCGCTGGTGCCCGAGGGCATGACGACCGCCCAGTTCGCGCTGCGCTGGATCATCGACCAGCCCGGGGTGAGCGTGGTGATCCCCGGCGCCCGCAACGAGCGGCAGGCCAGGGGCAACGCCGCCGCGGCGGACCTGCCCCCGCTGGACGACGCGACCCGGGCGTCCGTCGCCGGGGTGTACGACGAGCTGATCCGCCCCCAGGTCCACCACCGCTGGTAACCCCCGGCGGCGGGGCTCACGCCGGCGCGTGGGCGGCCCGGGTGAGTGCGAGGGATCGGGTGGAGTCGCCGAGCACGTCGGTGCTGTCGCAGAACTGGTCCACCGATCCCGTCGGTGCCAGCGACCGCACCGACGGGCCGACCGTGCCCAGCAGCGCGTCGGCGAACCGGCTCGCGCCGATCACCCGGAACGGCCGGTCGAAGTACGGCCGTACGGAGGGCTCCAGCGGCTCGGTGAGCGCCAGGCGGTTGTGCAGCGCGGCCACCCGCTCGTAGGCGCGGCCCAGGTGCTCCTCACGTTCGCGCCAGCCACGCGCGGACAGCGCCGCCGCGAACATCTCCCCCAGCTCGGCCGACCCGGACATGCGGGCGAACGCGCTGCCCAGCCACTTGGCGTACGGGGGGTAGCGGCGGCGCATGAGCAGGCACAGCCGCATCAGGTCCTCGACGAGGCGGGCGGTGACCACCACCGATCCGAGGTCGTCGCCCACCTCACCGCAGCGGCCGGGGAAGCTCTCGATCTGGGCGACGCGCCGCCACTGGCACGCCAGCACGTACCGCCAGAGCTCGCCGGGATACCAGCGCAGGTTCGCCCGTGCCCTGCCCAGCTCGCCGAGCCCGTCGTGGAAGACCTCGCCGCTGGTCACCTCGGCCAGGCGCTGCCAGGACACCCCCAGCCAGTCGGTCGTGGTGATCTCGCCGCGCGGGTCGAACCCCAGCCGTGCGCGCGCCCACGACCCGAACCCGGTGACAAGGACGCCGTGCCTCACCGGGTTCCGGTCGGACCCGAACGCCGTGGGATACCCCCCGAACCGCTCGGGCAGCCCGGCGTCCAGCCGCGCCGAGAGCCCGGCCACCACGGAGGGCTCCACGAACACCAGGACCCGCGGGCCCCAGTCGTGGTCGGTGGAGCGTTCGGTGTCGAAGGCGAGCACCTCCGAACCGGGGCCGATCAGCGCGGCGCCGTGAGGCACCTCACCGATGAGCGGCTGGACCACCTCCGCGTAGAACGCACGCGACAACTCTCGGCCGGGAACGAAGCCAGGAAGGAAATCGGACATCACTCAATAACTGTGCATGCCGAAGTCCCAAGCTTCACCTGGTTTTCCGAGCCCCCGGTGGCCGTGCCCCGCGCCGCCCCACCGTCATGAGATCGTCCCTGGAGGCGGCGGCGACGTCACCGGCCTCGGTGCGCCCGGATCACAGGATGGCGCCCGGACGGTAGGCGGCGGCCTGCGGGTAACGGGCGGCCACGGCGCCCACCCGCGACACGACCTCGGCGACCTGCGCGGCAGCGGCACCGGTGAACGGCGCCGGGTCGGCCAGCAACGCGTCCAGGGCCGCCCGGTCGAGGGGGAACCGCTCGTCCGACGCCAGGCGCTCCAGCAGCAGGTTCGGCGCGCCGCTCTCGCGCATCGCCAAAGCGGAGGACACGGCGTGCTCCTTGATCAGCTCGTGCGCGGTCTCCCTGCCCACCCCGGCCCGTACCGCCGCCATGAGCATCTTGGTCGTGGCCAGGAACGGCAGGTAGCGGTCGAGCTCGGCCGCGATCACGGCGGGGAACGCGCCGAACTCCGACAGCACCGTCAGCATCGTCTCCACGAGCCCGTCGAACGCGAAGAACGCGTCGGGAAGCGCCACCCTGCGCACCACCGAGCACGACACGTCGCCCTCGTTCCACTGGTCGCCCGCCAGCTCGCCCGCCATCGAGGCGTAGCCCCGCAGCACCACCGTCAGGCCGTTCACCCGCTCACAGGACCGGGTGTTCATCTTGTGCGGCATCGCGCTGGACCCGACCTGGCCCTCCTTGAAGCCCTCGGTGACCAGCTCGTGCCCGGCCATCAGCCGGATGGTCTTGGCCAGGCTGGACGGCGCCGCCGCCAGCTGCACCAGCGTCGTCAGCACCTCGTAGTCCAGGGACCGGGGATACACCTGGCCGACGCTGGTGAAGCCCGTCGAGAATCCCAGGTGCCGCGCCACCCGCTCCTCCAGCGCCGCCAGCTTGGCCTGGTCGCCGCCGAGCAGATCGAGCATGTCCTGGGCGGTGCCCACCGGGCCCTTGACGCCACGCAGCGGGTAGCGGGCGATGAGCTCCTCCAGCCGGGCGAACCCCACCAGCATCTCGTCGGCCGCCGTGGCGAACCGCTTGCCGAGGGTCGTCGCCTGCGCGGCCACGTTGTGCGAGCGGCCGGCCATCACCACCTCGGCGTTCCCCGCCGCGAGGTCGGCCAGCCGGGCGAGCAGCGCCACGCAGCGGTCCCTGACCAGGACGAGGCTGTCGCGGATCTGCAGCTGCTCGACGTTCTCGGTGAGGTCGCGCGAGGTCATGCCCTTGTGCACGTGCTCGTGCCCGGCGAGGTCGTTGAACTCCTCGATGCGGGCCTTCACGTCGTGGCGGGTCAGGCGCTCGCGCTCGGCGATGGAGCCCAGGTCGACCTTCGCGGCCACGGCCTCGTAGTCGTCGACGACCCCGGGCGGCACCTCGACGCCCAACTCGGCCTGTGCTCTCAGCACGGCCAGCCACAACCGCCGCTCGGCCAGCACCTTGTGCTCGGGCGACCACACATGGGCCAGCTCCGGCGAGGCGTAACGGGCGGCGAGGACATTGGGGATACGCGGCTTGGCGGTCACGTTGCCTCAGTCTATGGGGCCCGGCCCCCGGCGGCGGCGACCGGCCCACCGCCTCATCGCCTGCCCGGGCGGTACCGCCCTCATCCGCACGACGGTTCGGTGACTGTGTACTGAGGAGGGCGACGATCTCGGTACCCCCGAGTCCTGTCAGCCCGCGATGAAGCGCCAGCCTTCGGTGATGGTCGGAGCGTTGGTGGTGCCCCGCTGGGTGCCCTGGTCCCAGCACTTCGCGTGACTGTTCGACGTCCGCACCGTCTGGACGTCATAGACAACGTCGTACGCCTGCACTCCGTACTGGCCGGTCACCCGGCTGTGCGGGGCGACGACGAGGCTGGCGTTCACACCGATGGCGGTGGTCCGTTCCTGCACGATCTGCGTGCTGACACTGGCCTGAAGGGATTTGGTCAGCTCGGAGGTCGTACCCACTGTGGCCGTAATGGTGACCCGCCACGTCCGAGACTGCGATGAAGTGAATGTCGCGTTGATCGGCGTATCGAGGGTGTTGTCGACGACACGGGCGTCGCTCACGTTGAACGCCGGAACCACGGAAACCGAATTGTATCGGTACCCCTCGTAATACGGGGTGCGGCCGATGAGTATCCAACGCCACACGATGTTGGGGTCATTAGGGCAGGAAATCACCGGACCGAAATCGGGGACGGCGTACGCCACACCAGGCGTGACCGCCACTGCCAGCCCGGGGATTAGAACGGTGAGCACCGCGAACGCGGTGAGCCGCCTGCGCCGTCCGCTGAACCTCCCGGCGATTCCGGGTCGCCACCGATTGCGTGCCTCGCCTCGAATCCCGGCCAATCTCTTCCTCCACCTGACCTCGGGCTCACCACGGAGGAAATCCGGTCCGGCCATTCATGCGGCCACGCTGCCGAACCACCTTCACAGGTGCCGATTAGCACCTATAAACGCACACTGTGATCTCGGTCAGGCGGCCTGTCAATAGCTCGATCATGATGATCGCGAACGCCAGGCGGTTCTCGATGGCGTCGATGGCGAACTGGATGTCACGGTTGAAGTTCCGGCCCGTGACATCCAGTTCGATGATCCGTCCGCCGTCGGCCACTCACCATCCGCTATGTGGTGGCCATGCCCCGCCGCCTTCGCCTGGATGGCGTCACGCCGGATAAACGGTGAGATCTTCCCTTCGCCGTCCTTCATCTCCGGCACCCGGATGTACCCGATCGCCGGAAGGAGGCCGCCGGCAGGTACGGCTCCCGCCCGGCAGACCTACGGATAGCAGGTAGGAACGGCTTGAGGTACCAGCCGAAAGCCTCCACCATCACCATCACTGGCCCACCAAGCGCGACGACGATCTCGAAATCGTCGGCATCGTGCATGACACGCCTGCGCTCGTCGCGGCACCCCTCGCACAGGCTGACCGGGTCTCAGGTAGTGAGAAGCGACCACCGCTTCAAGATGCGCGGCGCCTGGACGACGACACCCGCTACCCACACCAGGCCCAGAACATCGCCTCCGCCGATCACGGCTTCTCCTCGAGAAGCGCCGCCCAGCCCCCGGTTTAAGCCGAAATCCGGCTCACCCCCACGGGCGTGAGGAGGACGCCAGGGCGAGCGCGGCCAGTACGAGGGCGGGCAGCTCACCAACCAAGCGGATGTGGTTGCCGAGCGCGACGAACCGGGCCGTGCGGCCGTCCTCGGCTGCGGTGTTGCTCTTCTCCAACCCTCAGCGAGCGGGGTTGGAGAAGAGGACTGGCCCGGGACCGCAGACGATGCGCGGCGTCTCCTTTCTGCCAGAGCTTTCCCGTAGGGCAGTTGATCAGCAGCGCTGGCAGGACGATTCTTTTCTGACGCTCCAGGTGAAGGTGGTACTTCCCTGTCCGCCTCCGTTGGCCGTGACCGTGACGGTGTAGCTTCCTATGTTGCTGAGTGTGCCGATGATCCAGCCGCTTGAGGGGTCGATGGCCAGTCCAGGAGGCAAGCCGGTCGCCGACCAGGTGTACGACCCGCTCCCGCCGGTGGCCTGCATCTGCAGCGCCACGGCGTCCAGCTTGAGGTTGCTCTGGGCGCCCGGGTTGGCGACCGTCGGACTCGGCGAGGGTGTGGGAATAGGAATATCCGGTGGCGGGCAGCTCAGCGATACCGGCTGAGACCCTGTCTCTCTGGTGATGTACTCCGGAGTCCCCGAAAGGTAGTGGACTGTGGCGGTCGCGCGACCCGAGTAGTAGCCCGACTCGCAGACGGTGCCCGGGTTGATGACGCCAAGACCGAACAGGATTATGTTTGCGGGCATGTCCCGGAAAACCTCTGTACGGCCGTTCACTGTTTGGCCGGGGCCGCCGACCAGCCCGTGGTAGAGCAACTCCACGGTGAAGTCGACGCTACGCACTGGACCGTCGCACTGGACACTTACGCCGTAGTGGACGGTCTTGGCGTCAAGCTTGTACGGTGGGTTGTCCGGCCGGATCCACCAACAGACGTGGCCGTCGGGAACCGCGGCGGACACCGGTTTGGCGAAGCCCAGGGAGTTGTGGCCGTCGGGAACCGCGGCGGACACCGGTTTGGCGAAGCCCAGAGACGCGATGACCATGGCAACCGCTGCCACGGTCATCAGTAATCGGGATCTGCTGCGACGCAAGAGTTTGACATACATAATTTATGCTCGCATGGAGACGCCGGAGTCGGCAACGGCCGAGCCTTCGGACGAACGTACCCCATCAAAATATCAACCCGCCGGGGCCAGTTGATATCGGTCGTCAGTGGCCATTTCTTGTGAGGGATACGGCTGCGACGGAAGGGCGGTTGGCGAGTTGCTGATGCTGGGGGGGAGTGGCAGTTAGCAGTGGGCTGCGGCGGGTCAGGAAAGTCTTGATCACGCTCGCCAACGCGGCCCAGTCGGGTGCGGTCATGATCGCATAAGTCCACCAGTCCCCGCCGCCAGCGGCTGCGACGCCGGCACGCGTGAACTCGAACTGTAGAACTCTTCGGACGTTAAGTAAGGGCCGCAGTGCCAACCACTCTGGCTCGTTTGTTCTCGTGGCCAAACGTCCGACGCGTCCGGAGACATCGGATGCACTCCGACAAGCGCTTACCGTGCGACTGAGACGCGCGAACACGTCATCTCCGCTCCCCCACACTCGATCTTTCGGCGGTGATCCAGCAGCCTTCACGACCCCACCTGCCCAAGCCGCTCACGCTACATCGCCCTGGCCTCCCCCGGACTGCTCGCCGCGAGCAACGCACGATGCCGAGAACCGCACACCACCTCATCATGCCGGGAACGGGAACCACAGATAAACGCGGCGGTTCCCGTCTTGAAGTGCATTCCGCCGCAGCAGTGCCAGCACCTGATGAACCCCGTGAACTGATGCAGAGACCGAGCGGGACGCGTCACCTTCCCGGCCCTCAACCGTGAGAACCGATCCCACAGATCGCTGCTGATCAAAGGCTTATGCGCCGCAGGCAGCAAGATCTTCCGCTGACATCGGGGGGCGTTCCGGCAATCACAATTGTGATCATGGACTCGGATCAGGCCAGCCGCGAAACCCTGGTCCATGAGTTGGCGGACCGTCTCACCGCTCCAGGGCAGACCACCCTCGGTGGTGAAACCGTGCCGATTGAGTCTCTTGGCCAGGGCAGTGAAGTTCTGATCGACCACCCAGAGTTCATAGAGAATGGCGAGCATCTGGGCTTTCCCCGAAGCGATGTCCGGTTCATACCGTTCCTCGCTATCCGAGGGGTCACGCAACGTCCGAGTTGGGAAGAGCGGATGTGGCATGCGCCCGCGTCGCACATACCCGAGGTACTCCCCAAAAGGGTGGCAGGCCACGCGCTACACGGTTCCGGTAGGCGTCGCCCCACGCCTCCCCTACCAGGTCGGAGTAGTAGGCGGCGAACTCGAAGTGGATGCCACGGGCGAGTCTTCCCGATGACGTCCGGGCATCCACATCCTCCGTGGCCGACAAGAGTTCTCCGCCTGCCCGCTCGATCCGGGCCACGTGGACGGGGTTGCCCTCACGATCGCGACCGAACCGGGAGAAGTTAAACACGATGATCGCGTGGGCCAGGCGGTTCTCGATGGCGTCGATGGCGAACTGGATGTCACGGTTGAAGTTCCGGCCCGTGACATCCAGCTCGATGATCCGTCCGCCGTCGGCCACTCACCATCGGTACGCGTTGGCCATGCCCGCCGCCATCGCCTGGATGGCGTCACGCCGGATAAACGGTGAGATCTTCCCTTCGCCGTCCTTCATCTCCGGCACCCGGATGTACCCGATCGCCGGAAGGAGGCCGCCGCCTGGTGAGACGATCACGGATCAGAGTCGTACTGACCACAAGGGTGGGCACCAGCACCAGCGTCAGCAACGTCGAGGACACCAGGCCTCCGATCACCACGATCGCCAGTGGCTGCGAGATGAACCCTCCCGACCCGGTCAGCCCGATCGCCATCGGCGTCAGCGCGCAGATCGTCGCGATCGCGGTCATCAGGATCGGCCGCAACCTGCGCCGGCCGCCCTCCACCACCGCGTCCACCACGCTCATGCCCTGCTCGCGGTACTGGTTGATCAGGTCGATCAGCACGATGGCGTTGGTCACCACGATGCCGATCAGCATCAGCATGCCGATCAGCGCCGGGACGCCCAGCGGCGTGTCGGTCAGCCGCAGCAGCCCGATCGCGCCGGTCGCCGCGAACGGGATCGACACCAGCAGGATCAGCGGCTGCACGAAGCTGCGGAACGTCGCCACCATGATCATGAACACGATCGCGATAGCCGCCAGCATGGCCAGGCCCAGCTGCGAGAACGCCTCACTCTGGTCGGCGCTCACCCCGCCGATGGTGTACGTCACCCCGGCGGGCAGCGTCAGCGACTTCATCCTTTCGGTGATCTTCGCGGTCACGCTGCCCAGGTCGCTGGCCGTCGCCGCCGCCGACACCGACGCCGTGCGGGCGCCGTCCTTGCGCGTGATCTGCGTCGGACCGGCGACCTGCCGCACCTCCGCGACGCTCGACAGCTTCACCAGCCCGGAGGCGGCCGGCAGCTTCAGCGCCCGTACCGCCGCCAGGTCTTCGGGGGCGTCGCCGCCGGCCCTGAGGATGATGTCGTTCGGCCGGCCGTCCAGCGTGATCTGGCCGATCGGTGCGCCCCGGAATGCCTGCGCGACGGCCTGTCCGATCCCCGCCTCGGTCAGGCCCTTGGCCGCCGCCTTCTCCCTGTCGACCCTGACCTCGATGCGCGGCGCGCTCGCCTCCAGGTTGGAGCTCACGTCGCGCAGCCCCTCGATCCGCTTCATCGCCGCGAGCACCGTGTCGGAACCCGACCGCAGCGATGACTGGTCAGGACCCTGAAGGATCACCTCGGCCCGGTCGGAGCCGAACCCGCCACCGGCCTGGCCGCCGACGGTCACCTCGCCCACGTCCCGCAGCGCGGCCAGCCGGTCGCGCAGCGTCTGCTCCAGCACCGGGGTGTCCACGCCCTCCGCCACCGTGACCGAGAACGTCGCTCTGTCGGGCGAACCCCCGACGCCACCCGAGAACGTGCCGCCCGTACCCACGTTGACCTGGTACGACGCGATCTCCCCGATGACGGAGAGCACTTCCTCCACCTTCTTGGCCGCCGCGTCGGTGGTCGCCAGATCGGTGCCGGCCGGCATCTTCTGCGTCACCGAGATCGTGTCGTTGCCCGAGGAGTCGATGAAGCTCGTCTTCAGCCCGGGCGCCAGCGCCAGCGTCCCCACGAAGATCAGGAACCCGGCCAGCAGCGTCACGAACCGCCGCCGCGTCGCGAACCTCAGCACAGGGAGGTACATGCGCTGAAGAGGACTGCGCAGCTCCTTGGCCTCCGCCCGCTCCCGTACGGCCCGCGCCTCCCCCTCGGAGAGCCGCGGCGCCCTCAGGAACCAGTAGGCCAGCACCGGGATCACCGTCAGCGCGACCAGCAGCGACGCGAGCAGCGCCACCGTGACCGTGATGGCGAACGGCGCGAACAGCTGGCCGATCATGCCGCCCACGAACGCGATCGGCAGGAACACCGCGACCGTGGTGAGCGTGGACGCCGTCACGGCGCCGCTCACCTCGCGCACGGCCGTCAGCACCGCCTGGCGCTTCTCCTCGCCGTACGCGAGGTGCCGCTTGATGTTCTCCAGCACCACGATCGAGTCGTCCACCACCCGGCCGATCGCGATCGTCAGCGCGCCCAGCGTGAGCAGGTTCAGCGAGTAGTCCCCCACCCACAGCGCGATCAGCGCGATCACCACCGACAGAGGGATCGACACCGCCGTCACGATGGTCGAGCGCAGCGACAGCAGGAACAGCAGGATGACGATCACCGCGAACACCAGGCCGAGCAGGCCCTCGGTGGACAGGTCCTCGATCGAACGCTCGACGTACGGGGCCTGGTCGAACACCACCGTGATCTCGGAGGCGTCGCCGAGCGCCCGCGTCAGCTCGGCCAGCTTGTCGTTCACGTCGTGGGAGATCTGCACAGCGTTGCCGTCGGGCGTCATCGTGATCGACATGCCGAGGCTCGCCTTGCCGTCGGTGCGGGTGACCGTCGTCGCGTCGGCGGGCTTCTCCTCGATCGTCGCGACGTCTCCCAGCTTGACCGGCTTGGGGGCGGCCGGGGCCGCCTGCGCGGTCCGCGCCGCGCCCGCCGCCGCCCGGCCCTGCCCGGCCGACTGGCCCTGACCTGCCTGCTGACCCTGTCCGGGTTGCTGCCCCTGGGCGCGCGATGTCGTCTGGGGCTGCGCGGCGGGAGCCTGCGGCGTCAGGTACAGGTTCTTCAGGTCGTCGATCGAGGAGATCCGCCGCCCGATCTGCACGGTCAGCGCCCTGCCGCCCTCGGTGAGGGTGCCCGCCGGGATCGGCGTGCCGTTGGCCCGCAGGACCTCGGGGATCGACGCCGGCGACAGCCCGAGGAAGGCCATCTTCAGGAGGTTCGGCGTGATGACGACCGTCTGCTTGCTCGCCCCGGTCACCGCGACCTCGCGTACACCGGTGACGCCCTGCAGGTCGGGGACGGCGATGCGCTCCAGCTTGTCGAGCATGGCCCGCTGGTCGCCGCCGTCGCTCACCGCCAGCACCATCACCGGGATGTCGTCGGTGTTGCCCGCCACGACCATGGGCTCCACCCCGCTCGGAAGCTGGGCGCCGAGCCGGGCGACCGCCTGCTGCAGCTTGCCGACCGCGGCCTCGACGTCGGTGCCGTACTCGAACGACACCTGGATCTGGGCCGAGCCCTCCCGGGACGTCGAGGTGATCTCGGTGACTCCGGCGATGCCCTGGAGGCTGCTCTCGATCGGCTTGGCGACCTGCTCCTCGACGATGTCGGGGGAGGCGCCGGCGTAGGGCGCCACCACGAAGGCCCCGGGGAACGACAGCGAGGGCAGCAGCTGTTGCTTCAGCGAGGGGATCGCGAAGGCACCGAACGCGCTGATCACAACCGCGATCATTATGACGAGACTGCGGCTGGCGAGGCTCAGCCTTGCCAATGCGGTCATAGACGTGGACCTTCCGGGATTTTGCGAAACGTGGGAGTTTTGGGCAATGCTAACACTTCGTATTGCACGAATATTTAGCTGGACCGTGAACTCCTGGTAACCTGATCAAGCCCGGGTGGAAGGTGGAAGTGGACGAGAGAGAAGAGCTGGTCGCTCGGATCGTCGAGTCGCAGCACGCCCTCGGGCGGGTCTTCGCCCACGATCGCTCCATGCCGCTGCTCGCCGTCAACCTGACCATGCAGCAGCTCAAGGTCGCTTTGATCCTCGCCAGCCGCGGCTCGGTCTCCGGCCAGGAGCTCGCCCACACCCTCGGCACCGGCCTCGGCACCGTCACCGGCATCGTCGACCGTCTCGTCGCCCAGGGCCTGGTGACGCGCCGCGAGGATCCGAGCGACCGCCGCATCCGCAGGGTGGAGCTGTCCGACGCGGGGCGGCGCATGACCGAGGAGCTCGCCGACGCGGGCCTCACCGGCTACCGCCGCCTGCTCGACGGCCTCGACCTCGGCACCCTCCGGCAGCTCGACGAGGTCATGCGCAAGCTGAGCACGGCAGCCGCCGAGCTCTACGGCACGTGGTGATAACTTCACACCCCATGGTCTCCGAGCATGACGCGCCGGACCCGGACGGCTACCTGAAGGGGTTGTTCTCGCTGTCCGGCCGCACCGCCCTGGTCACCGGCGGCAGCTCCGGCATCGGGTACGCCATGGCCGAGGGCATCGGCCGCGCCGGGGCCGCCCTGGTCATCGTCGCCCGCAGGGAGCGCGAGCTGGCCGACGCCGCCGCCCGCCTGCGCGGCCACGGGGTGCGCACCGCGACCATCAGCGCCGACCTCGGCGACGCCGCGGCCGTCCAGCGCGTGTGCGACGAGGCTGGCACGTTCTTCGGCGAGATCGACATCCTCGTGAACGTCGCCGCCAACAACATCCGCCTCCCCATGGGCGAGCTCACCCCCGACGACTACGACGTCACGATGCGGGTCAACGTCACCGCCCCGTACCTGCTCGGCCAGCACTTCGGGCCCCGCATGGCCGCGCGCGGCTGGGGTCGCATCATCAACGTCGGCTCGCAACAGTCGATCAGCGCGTTCGGCGACAGCGGCGCGTACGGCGTCAGCAAGGCCGCGATCACCGGCCTCACCCGCTCACAGGCCGAGGCGTGGTCCCGGCACGGGGTGAGCAGCAACACGGTCGTGCCGGGGTTCGTGCTCACCCCGCTCACCGAACCGGCACAGTCCATCCCCGGCCGCGTCGAGGCCCTGGCGGCCCGATCGATGACCGGGCGTAACGGCCTGCCCGCCGACTTCACCGGCGCCGCCGTCCTGCTGGCCGGTGACGCGGCGGCCTACATCACCGGCCAGACGATCTGCGTCGACGGCGGCTTCTCCGTCCACTAGACCCCGGCCCAACCGGCGCCGCCTTTACAAAGTAAGTCATCGTGGTCCATTTGACCTGGAGTGCCCTCCAACGCCGAGACTGGAGGGCATGCACGACGCTCATCGACAGCAAGATCGAGATCTACCGCGAGAGCATCGAGGAGAACCACGTATGAAGCAGCGAACCCTCGGCCGGGGCCTGACCGTCTCCTCCCTCGGCCTCGGATGCATGGGCATGAGCGAGTTCTACGGTCAGGGCGACGAGACCGAGTCGACGGCGACCCTCCACAAGGCCCTCGACCTCGGGGTCACCTTCCTCGACACCGCCGACATGTACGGGCCGTTCACCAACGAGCGGCTCGTCGGAAAGGCGATCGCCGGGCGCAGGGACGAGGTCGTGCTGGCCACGAAGTTCGGCATCCAGCGCGCCGAGGACGGCGCCCGCGTCGGCGTCAACGGCCGGCCCGACTACCTCCGCCGGGCGTGCGACGCCTCCCTGGAGCGGCTGGGCGTCGACCACATCGACCTTTACTACCAGCACCGCGTGGACCCCTCGGTCCCGGTCGAGGAGACCTGGGGCGCGCTCGCCGAGTTGGTCGCCGCGGGCAAGGTGCGCCACCTCGGCATCTCCGAGGCCTCGCCCGACCTCGTGCGCCGCGCCCACGCGGTCCACCCGATCACGGCGGGCCAGTACGAGTACTCCCTGTTCACCCGCGACCCCGAGGACCAGATCCTCGCCACCTTCCGGGAGCTCGGCATCGGGCTCGTCGCCTACAGCCCGCTCGGCCGCGGGTTCCTCACCGGCACGATCACCAGCACCGACCAGTTCGACGCCGGCGACTTCCGCGCCTCCAATCCCCGCTTCCAGGGGGAGAACTTCGACGCCAACCACCGGCTCGTCATCCAGATCCAGGAGGTGGCGGAGGCCAAGGGAGTCACCCCGGGACAGCTGGCCCTGGCCTGGGTGCTCGCCCAGGGCGAGGACATCGTGGCCATCCCCGGCACCAAGCGCCGCACCTACCTGGAGCAGAACGTCGCCGCCGTCGACATCGCGCTGACGCGGGACGAGCTGGCGGCGCTGGAGAAGGCCGCCCCGAGGGGCGCCGTCGCCGGCGAGCGCTACGCGGCGGGCAGCGTCCCGCAGATCAGGTCCTGACGGACCACACCACACCGCCGTGTTCGCGGCGAGCATGGCGCCGACGGGCCACCAACGTCGGCGCCATCGCGCTTTCCTGTGAAATTTGTCGGAACCCGGCGGAAGCCGCGGACAGTATCTCTATGTGGATATGTCGATACGCGTCCGGATACGTGATGGGGACAGCGAGGCGTTCGAGTGCCTCTTCGATGAGTTCTCCCGGTCGGTGTACGGCCATGCCTTCAGGCTGACGGGAAACTGGTCGGCCGCCGAGGACGTGATGTCGCTGACGTTCCTGGAGGCCTGGCGGCTGCGGCAACGGGTCGACGCCGAGGGCGGCTCACTGCGGCCGTGGCTGCTGGGCATCGCCACCAACATCGCGCGCAACGCCCGCCGAGCCGCCCGCAGGGCGGACGACGCCCTGTCCCGCATGCCCAGAGGTGAGGACGTTCCCGACTTCGCCGACGAGGTCGTCGGGCGCATCCACGACGCCGAGCGACTGGCCGCGATCCGGCAGGCGTACGGCTCGCTGCGCCGCCCGGAGCGGGAGGTCTTCGCGCTCGTCGTGTGGTCGGGCCTCGACTACGCCGAGGCGGCCGAGGCACTGGGCGTCCCGGTGGGCACGGTCCGATCCCGGCTCTCCAGGGCTCGGAAGAAGCTGGAGAAACTTTCGGCCGGAATGGAACCCCCACTCCCGCCCCGACAGGTAAGAGGTGACCGCGACATCGCGGTCCGGTCCAAGAAGGAGGAGCACCAATGAACGCAGGCGAGCGAGACGAGCTGGCCAGGCTTCTGCCGTTTCAGGGCGAGCCGGAGCTCCCCGAGGGCCGGCACCGGCAGATCAAGGAGTTCGTCATGACCGAGATCCATCAGAACGACCGACCCGCCAAGCCGAAGTGGCGCCTGTCGCGCCCCGCCGTCCTGGCCCCGGTCCTGGCCTCCGCCACCATCATGGCGATCGCCGTGCCGCTCGCCTTCGGCGGCGGTGCCCAGGCCTACGCCGTCACCAAGACGGACGACGGACTCATCAGCATCACCATCAACGAGGCCAAGAAGCCCAAGGACCTTCAGGCGGACCTTCGGGCCATGGGCCTCAACGCGGTCGTGGACTACGTCCCCATGGGCAAGGAGTGCAGCCCGCAGCCCCGCAGCCAGGACTTCGTGTCCGATGAGGAAGCTCCCCTCGCCGTCCCTCCGCGGAATGGCCAGGACTTCACGATCGACCCCAAGGTGGTCAAGGCCGGCCAGACCGCGGTGCTGGAGTTCAGCGTCTACGAAGGTCCGGACATGACGATCGCCCAGGGCTCGGCGCACGTCTCTAACGGACCCGTGGCCGACTGCGTGCTGGTCGACAGCACCGAGGCCCCGGCCGAAAACGGCTGATAGCCCAGTCTCGGGCCCGCCGGCCCCCCGCCCGCCGCCCCCCCATCGGGGGCGGCAGCACCCCCCACAGCCCGTGCCCCCGGGCGCCCCCCCCCGGTCCCG
>NZ_JBEZFH010000046.1:31192-38748 GCF_040649355.1 Sphaerisporangium sp. NPDC049002
TCCGAGAGCGGCCTCGCGCGAGCCGGCCCCCGGCCGGCCGGCCCGCTATGGGCGGCGTCATCACCCGCCTCAGCCGTTGCCCCGGGCCTCCGCCGACAGTTCCCGCGCGCGTGCCAGCAACTCCGCCGCGTCGGTGAGGTCCTGCTCGGTGGGGGCGTCGTCCTGGGTCAGCTTGAGCCGCCAGTATCCGGTGAAGTCGATCGACCGCTTGTCCACCCCGCGGTCGCCGACCAGGTGCCGTCGCAGCGCGCGCACGGTGCCCGCCTCGCCGGCCAGCCAGGCGAACACCCTCCCTGCGGGGAACTCCACCGCGCGCACGGCGTGGAGCAGGGCGTCGCCCTTCCCGGGCGGAACCTCGCCGCGGTGTACCCAGCGCACGCTCACCTGACCGCGCGTGGCGAACGACTGCTCTTCGGCCGCGTCCGCGACCTCGACGCAGGCCACCGCCCGGAAGCCCTCGGGCAGGGCCTCGATCAGCGTGCCGATCGCCGGCAGCGCCGCCTGGTCCCCGGCCAGCAGCAACCAGTCGCTCGCGCCGATGGCGGCACTGAGCGGGACAGGCCGGGCGAACATCGCCGACGGGCCGAACATCCCGAGGACGTCACCGGGCCGCGCCGACCCCGCCCACCGCGCCGCCGGGCCCCCATCCCCGTGCAGCACGAAATCGATGTCGACCGTCCCGCGCTCGCGGTCGCGGGCCCGGATGGTGAAGCTGCGCGTCCACGGCCGCTCGTCCTCGGGGATCGCGTTGAAGGCCTCGTACCACCGCCCGAAGTCTCCGCCCGGCTCAGGAAGCCGGGGCACCGCCTGACCCGGCTTCGGGAAGTACAGCTTCACCTGCTGGTCGGGCTCATCGCCGATCGCGCCCGCGACCTCGCCCGCGTCGAAGGTGACACGCGCCATGTGCGGGGTGACGCGCCTGACACCGGTGACCGTGATCAACGAGACGGCCAGCTCCATTGAATCCTCCATGGGTGAAAAGGGCCGGCTAGGCCGCGGCGCCCTTCAGATAGGCGCGCAGATGCCGGGCGGTGAGCGAGTCCCCCTGGGAGACCAGGTCGGCGGGCGTGCCGGTGAACACCACCTGGCCGCCGTCGTGGCCGGCTCCCGGCCCGAGGTCGATCAGCCAGTCGGCGTGGGCCATCACGGCCTGGTGGTGCTCGATGACGATGACGGTGTCGCCGTCGTCCACGAGCCGGTCGAGCAGGGCCAGGAGCCGTCCCACATCGGCCAGGTGCAGGCCGGTGGTCGGCTCGTCCAGCACGTACGTCGTGCCCTTCTCCGCCATGCGGACGGCCAGCTTGAGCCGCTGCCGCTCGCCCCCGGACAGGGTCGTGAGCGGCTGCCCGAGACCGAGGTAACCGAGGCCCCCGGCGTCCAGCCGGTCGAGGATGGCCCGGGCGGCGCCCGAGGGGAAGAAGCCGAGCGCCTCGGCCACCGGCATGGCCAGCACCTCGCTGATGTCCTTGCCGCGTAGCTTGTAGGTGAGCACCTGGGGGGTGAACCGCCTGCCCTCGCACTGCTCGCAGACCGAGGCCACCCCGGCCATCATGGCGAGGTCGGTGTAGACCAGGCCGATGCCCTTGCAGGTGGGGCAGGCGCCCTCGGAGTTCGCGCTGAACAGGGCGGCCTTGACCCCGTTGGCCTTGGCGAAGGCGGTCCTGATCGGGTCGAGCAGGCCGGTGTAGGTCGCCGAATTGCTGCGACGGGACCCGCGGATCGCGGACTGGTCGACCACGACCACGTCCTCCCGGTGAGCAAGGGAACCGTGGATCAGCGAGCTCTTGCCCGATCCTGCCACGCCGGTGACCACGGTCAGCACGCCGAGCGGGATGTCGACGCTCACGTCCTTGAGGTTGTGCAGGCGGGCGCCGGTGATCGGCAGCCGCGCGCCGGGCGTCCGTACGCGCTCGCGCAGCCGGGCCCGGTTGTCCAGGTGGCGCCCGGTCAGGGTGCCGGACCTCCGGAGCCCCGCCACGTCGCCGGTGAAGCAGACCTGTCCCCCGGCCGGACCCGCCCCCGGTCCGAGGTCGACCACGTGGTCGGCGATCTCGATCACCTCGGGCTTGTGCTCGACGACCAGGACGGTGTTGCCCTTGTCGCGCAGCCGCAGCAGCAGGTCGTTCATGCGCTGGATGTCGTGCGGGTGCAGCCCGGCCGTGGGCTCGTCGAAGACGTAGGTGACGTCGGTCAGGCTGGAGCCGAGATGCCGGACCATCTTCACCCGCTGGGCCTCGCCCCCCGACAGGGTGCCCGACTCGCGGTCGAGGCTGAGGTAGCCGAGGCCGATCTCGACCAGGGAGTCCAGGGTGTCGAGCAACGTGCCGAGCAGCGGCGCGACCGACGCGTCCTCGATGCCCCGCAGGAAGGTGGCCAGGTCGCCGATCTGCATGGCCGAGCACTGGGCGATGTCGCGCCCGTCGATGGTGGAGGCCAGCGCGGCGGGGTTGAGCCGGGTGCCGCCGCACGCGGGGCAGGTGGTGAACTTCACGGCCCTGTCGATGAACGCGCGGATGTGGGGCTGCGCCGACTCGCGGTCCTTGTCGAGGTAGATCCGCCGCACCTTGACGACGAGGCCTTCGTAGGCGGCGTTGACGTTGCCCACCTTGATCTTGGCGGTGGGCTTGTACAGCAGGAAGTCCTCCCACTGGGTGGGGCTGTAGTCCCTCAGCTTGACGTCGGGGTCGAAGAACCCCGACTGGGCCATGATCTGCCAGTACCACGAGCCCACGGCGAAGCCGGGGACGGTGATCGCTCCCTCGTTGAGCGAGAGGCCGACGTCCACGAGTTCGCCGACGTCGATGTCCGACACCCGGCCCAGCCCCTCGCATTCGGGGCACATGCCTTCGGCGCTGTTGAAGCTGAAGGCGGCCGAGGTGCCGGCGTGCGGGGTGCCGAGCCGGCTGAACATGATGCGCAGCATCGTGTGGGCGTCGGTCGCCGTGCCCACCGTGGAACGGGAGTTGGCGCCCATCCGCTCCTGGTCGACGACGATCGCCGCGCTGAGGTTGCGCAGGGCGTCGACGTTGGGCCGGCCGAGGCTCGGCATGAACGACTGGACGAACGTCGTGTAGGTCTCGTTGATCAGGCGCTGCGACTCCGCGGCGATGGTGCCGAAGACCAGGGAGGACTTCCCCGACCCCGAGACGCCGGTGAAGACGGTGAGCCGCCGTTTCGGGATGTCCAGCGAGATGCCGGCCAGGTTGTTCTCCCTGGCGCCGCGGACCTCGATCACGCCATGGCTGTCCGCGGCGTCCCGCCGGGGCGGGCTGGACGGATGGGGGTCCATATGATCGCTCCTGATATCCTTATGGCGTAAAGAGATAGCCCGGCAAAGTTACTTTATGCCATAAGGAGTTGCAAGTGGTCGTCTACGCCGGACAGGGCGATGCGCACCGTTCGATGGCCCTGCTGTGGCGCGCGGCGGGGCCGGCGCCGGTCCGCACCGGTCCGGGACCCAAGCCGGGGCTGAGCGTGGACCTGATCGTCGACACGGCGATCTCGGTCGCCGACGCCGAGGGAATGGCGGCGCTGTCCATGCGCGCGGTGGGCGAGCGGCTCGGCCGTACGGCCATGGCCCTGTACACCTACGTCCCCAGCAAGAGCGAGCTGGTCGACCTGATGTACGACCGGGCGCTGGCCGAGCTGCCCACCGGGTACGAGCCGGGCGCGGGCTGGCGGGCGGCCACGACGGCCTGGGCCGAGGACACCTGGGCGTTCTACCTGCGCCATCCCTGGGTGCTCCAGGTGTCCCAGGCGCGTCCGGTGCTCGGGCCCAACGAGTACGTCACGCTCGAAACGCTGCTGCGGATCCTTGACGGGACCGGGCTGGACGCCGGGATGCTCCGGCGCCTGGCCGGGACGCTGTCCCACTTCGTGCGCGGCGCGGCGCAGACGATCGCGGAGTCACGACAGGCCCCGGCGGCGACCGGGGTGTCCGACGAGGAGTGGTGGCTCGCCCGCGCGACCGTGCTGGAGCGGTTCGCGCCCGACTTCGCCGAGCGGTTCCCGATGGTGAACCGGATGCGGCTCCGGGCGGCCGAGGACGAGCGCGCGGACACGGCGCGGGACGACAGCGTGCCCTACCTCGAAAGAGAGGCGCGCAAGACCTTCGAGGCCGGACTCGCCGTCGTCCTGGACGGCATCGAGGTCGCCGTGCGGGGAGCCGGGGCGCGACCGTCGGCGTGATCCTCGTCGCGGCGAGCGGTACGGCCCTGAGCGGTACGGCCCTGAGCGGTACGGCCCTGAGCGGTACGGCCCTGAGCGGTACGGCCCTGAGCGGTACGGCCGCCTCGATCACCGGCGACCGCCTTTACTTTGTAGATTCGCGGCAGGTGCCGGGACATGTCCCTTCACAAACCACCGTCGCGGTCTGTGCAGAAAATGTGACATTTAGTGGTGATTTTCCCGGCACTTTGACGGGACGTCACTCCAGGCGCGCCATGCTCTGTGAGGAGGAGGTTCCCGTGACGCACAAATCGACTCGGCCACGCATCGTCGTGGGCGTGAGCCACTCCCCCGCCGCCAACGCCGCACTGATCTGGGCCCTCGGCGAGGCCCGGCTGCGAGACGCGGTGATCCAGCCCGTTCACGCCTGGCAGTGGTCCGGCCAGCATCGCGCCTCGTACGCGCCGATGGGCTCCTGGCGCTCCCACGACGACGAGTACGAAGCGGCCAGGGAACAGACCCGCGCCATCGTCGCCCAGGTGGCGTCGATCGAGCCCATCGTGGCGCAGGGCCCGCCGGCCCAGGTGCTGCTCAACCACTGCGAGGGCGCCGCGATGCTCGTGCTCGGCATCCGCAGGCCCGAGGCGGGCATCCCCGTGGCCGCCACCCCGGTGCTCGCCGCGTGCGTCATGGGGGCCCGGTGCCCGGTCGTCGTGGTCTCTCCCCACGCGGTCGCCGCACGGGCGTTCCAGCCGTACGACGAGAGCCTCAGCGGGGCGCGGACCGGGTGACCGACGCGGTGGCGTCACCGGCGTGCGGGCCGGAGCCGTACACCGCGGCCAGCTCCGACACGGCGGTGGCCATCATCTCGCGCAGCTCGGGCGGGCCGAGCACCTCCAGGCTCGCGCCCATCCGCAGCAGGAGCCAGCAGGCGTGCCTCACCGACTCGATGGGCAGGCGCAGCACCGTCCAGCCGTCCTCACCGGGCGGCCCGGCGTCCGCCAGCGCGGCGTCGACCGGCCGCGTGCCCGCCGTCACCCGCAGCAGCCCCTCCGCCCCGGGCGCCAGCCGGACGGTCGCCTCGGCGGAGTACATGCGGTCGCGGAAATCGCTCGCGTAGGTCTGCCAGAAGTCCGCGAGATCGAAGCCCTCGGGCCGGGCGAAGCGCTCGGCCAGCACCTCCACCGAGACGACGCGCGAGATGCGGTACGTGCGCGCCTGCGCGTCGTCCGGAGCCGCGACCAGGTACCACGAACCCCCCTTCAGTACCAGTCCGTACGGGCGCACCTCCCGCACGACCTCGGCCGGGCCCCAGCGGCGGTAGAGCATGCGGATCCTGCGCTCCTCCCACACGGCGTCGGCGATGGCGCCGAGGTGGGGGACGTCGTCGGCGTCGCGGTACCAGCCGGGGACGTCCAGCAGGAACCGGTCGCGCATGCGCGAGGCGTGCGAGCGCGGTTCGGGGGGCAGGGCGGCCAGCAGCTTGAGCTCGGCGGCGGCGGCCACCTCGCCGAGGCCCAGCTCGGCGGCCGGGCCGGGCAGTCCCGCCAGGAACAGCGAAGAGGCCTCCTCGGCGGTGAGGCCGTTGAGCCGGGTGCGGTAGCCGTCGAGGAGCTGGTAGCCGCCCGCCGGCCCTCGGTCGGCGTAGACCGGGACGCCGGAGGACGACAGGGCCTCCACATCGCGGTACACGGTGCGCACCGACACCTCCAGCTCCTGCGACAGCTCCGCGGCCGTCATCCGGCCGCGTGTCTGGAGCAGCAGGAGAAGGGACAGGAGCCGGCTCGCGCGCATGCCACCCAGTCTCCCTGATTTGCCAAACGAACACCAACAATGTTCATATGAACGCATGGACCGCTTGCGGGCAATCATGGATGCCCTGATGACATCGGACAGCGTGTCGGTCGCGGAGCTCGCGGCCGAGTACGGCGTGTCCGAGATGACCATCCGCCGCGACCTCGACGAGCTTGCCCAGCAGGGCGTGGCCCGGCGGATCCGCGGCGGGGCACAGAGCCTGCTGCTGCGCGGCGAGGAGCCGCCGTTCGGCGTCCGCGAGCACGAGGCGCCGGACGGCAAGCGGCGCATCGCCGCCGAGGTGGCGAGCCTGATCGCCGACGGGGAGGCGGTCGTGCTGGACGGCGGCACCACGGCGCTGGCGGTCGCCAGGGAGATCCACGACCGCAGGCTGACCGTGCTCCCGCTGTCCGTCCAGTCGATCCAGGCCCTCAGCGGCGCGCCGCGCATACGGATGGTGCTCCCCGGCGGCGAGGTGCGGCACGGCGAGCTGAACATCACCGGACCCCTGGCGGTGAACACCATCGGCTCCCTGCGCTTCGACACCGCGGTCATCGGCTGCTGCGGCCTTTCGGCCGAGCACGGGCTGACCGCCCACGACCTGGAGGACGTCGCGGTCAAGCAGGCCGCGATCGGCTCCTCCCGGCGCGTCGTCGTCGCGGCCGACTCCTCGAAGTTCCGCCAGACCGCGTTCGCCACGGTCTGCCCGCCCGGCGACGTCGACGTGCTCGTCACCGACGCCGGCATCCCCCGCGACCAGCACGACGCGCTCACCGCCGCCGGTGTCACCGTTCGCGTCGTCGCATGACCCCCCTGACAGAACACGGCCCGGCGGAACACGGCCCCGCGCTGCGCAGGGCCCGCCTCGCGGTGTACGTCATGTTCCTGATCCCCGGCGTCTCCATCGGCGTGTGGACGGCCCGCATCCCCGCGCTCAAGGAACGGCTGGAGCTCGGCGACGGGCAGTTCAGCCTCGCCCTGCTCGCCATCGCGGCGGGGGCGCTCGCCGGGATGCAGGTCGTCGGGCGCCTGGTCGACCGGTACGGCAGCGCCCGCGTCATGGTCCCCCTGGCCGTGGCCCAGGGCGCCGTGCTGCTGCTCCCGGCCGCGATGCCGGACCTGATCACGCTGGCGGCCTCGCTGGCGCTGTTCGGCGCCGCCCACGGCAGCCTCGACGTGTCCATGAACGCCGGCGCGGTGGAGGTCGAGCGGGCATGGGGACGGCCGCTCATGTCGTCCTTCCACGCCGTGTTCAGCATCGGGGGCTTCGCCGGCGCGGCCCTGGGCGGCGTCCTCGCCCACGCCGGGGTCGGGGCCTGGCCGACGCTCTCCGCCACCGGCGTCCTGCTGGCGGCGGTGGCGCTCCTCACCGCCCGCTGGGCCCTTCTGATCCCCTCCGAACGCGGGACCGGCCGATCGGAGCACGGGACCGGTCAATCGACGCCCCCGGAAAAGGGCCGGGGGGGGGGGGGGGGGGGGGGGGGGCGGGGGGGGGGGGGGGGGGGGGGGGGGGGGGGGGGGGGGGGTGGGGGTGGGGGGGGGGGGGGGGGGGGGGGGGGGGGGGGGGGGGGGGGGGGGGGGCCGGGCCCCGGCCG
>NZ_JBEZFH010000046.1:38758-39418 GCF_040649355.1 Sphaerisporangium sp. NPDC049002
CCCGCCCGTGCGGAGCCCGCGACCGCTCCATCGACGCCCCCGGACACGGGCCGGCGCGGGGCGCCCCGCGCCAAGGCCCGGGGAGTGCTGTTCCTCGGCGTGCTGGGCTTCTGCTGCATGGTCGGTGAGGGCGCGTCCGCCGACTGGGGGTCGGTCTACCTGCGGGAGGACCTCCACAGCTCGGCCGGGTTCGCCGCCGCCGCGTACGCCGCGTTCTCGATCATGATGACCGCGGGACGCCTGGTCGGCGACCGCCTCTCGGCCCGGTTCGGCCCCGTCGCGCTGGTGCGGTGCTGCGGGCTGCTGGCCGGGGCGGGCCTGTCGGCGGCTCTGCTGATCGGTCACCCGGTGGCCGGAGTGATCGGGTTCGGCTGCTTCGGCGCGGGCCTTTCGTGCATCGTCCCGCAGGTGTTCTCGGCGGCGGGCCACCGCGACCCCGCCCGGGCCGGGCAGGCGCTCGCCCGGGTGGCCAGCCTCGGCTACCTGGGATTCCTCACAGGACCGGTCCTGATCGGGGCCGCCTCCGAGGTGCTGGACCTGCCGCGCGCCCTGGCCATACCGGCCCTGCTCGCGCTGTTCGTCGCCCTGGCCGCCCCGGCCGTGCGCAAGCCCGCGCCGGCCCCGGTCGCCACCGGGCAGGCCCCGGACCACGCCGCCGGC
>NZ_JBEZFH010000047.1:0-39009 GCF_040649355.1 Sphaerisporangium sp. NPDC049002
GGCGACGGCCCATCGGGCACCGGCGACCAGAAGGACGAGCCGGCTCCCCGACGTGAGATTCGGCTACGGCACCAACGGCTTCAGCAACCACCGCCTGGACGAGGCGCTCGTCGTGCTGGCCGACATGGGGTACGACGGCGTCGCGCTCACCCTGGACGCCGGGCACCTCGACCCCTACGCCCCCGGCCTCGGCCACGAGGTCGACCGCGTCGCCAAGCGGCTGCGCGACCTCGACCTGTCCGTGGTGATCGAGACCGGCGGGCGCTACGTCATCGACCCGTTACGCAAGCACCACCCGACGCTGCTCCACCCCCCGCAGGCGGCCGCGGCCCGCGTCGACCTGCTGCTGCGCGCCGTACGGATCGGCGCGGACCTCGGCGCGGAGGCCGTCTCCTTCTGGAGTGGGATCCGCCCTCCCGAGGTCGGGGAGGACGAGGCCTGGCGGAACCTCGCCGCGGGGGTCGCGGCCGCACTGGAGGAGGCCGGCTCCCGTGACGTCACCCTCGGCTTCGAACCGGAGCCGGGCATGCTCGTCGACACGATCGGGGCGTTCGAGCGCCTGCGCGAGCTGACCGGAAGGCCGGAACGGCTCGGCCTGACCCTGGACATCGGCCACTGCCGGTGCCTGGAGCCCGAACCAGTGCCCGACTGCGTGCGCAGGGCCGGGCCTCACCTGGTGAACGTACAGATCGAGGACATGCGGCGGGGCGTGCACGAGCACCTGGAGTTCGGCGAGGGAGAGATCGACTTCCCGCCGGTCCTCGCCGCACTGGAGGAGGCCGGGTACCGGGGCCTGGTCAGCGTGGAACTGCCCCGGCACAGCCACGCCGCACCCCTGGTCGCCGCGCGCTCCCTCCGCTTCCTGCGCGAGCTGGAGCCACCCGGCGACGCCCGGGGCCGGCGCGAGGGAGCCACGCCGTGAAGACAGGCCACGCCCTGCGGGGCGTCCGAGCCTTGAGAGGTGGGAGACGACGATGACCACGTCATACGTACCCGGGATCGCCCTGAGCGAGGAGGGCGCCCGCTGGCTGCGGACGTCCGCCGAACGGATCCGCGCCGACGACGGGGCGCTCGCCGCGCTGTTCCCTGCGGCCGGGCGGGCCTGCGGCCGGGCGCCGATCCCCGGTGAGCCGGACTGGACCGTCGACCAGGCGGTCCGGGCCGAGCTGCTGCTGGCGCTGTCCAGCAGGGGGGCGGCGCTCGGGCGGACGCTGTTCGACCTGTACGCCCACGGGGACGCCGCCGAGCGGCTCGCCGTGCTCAAGGGGCTGCCGGCGCTCGACGCGGACGGGCGGCTCGGCGACCACGGGCTGCCGATCGTGCGCGACGCGCTGCGCACCAACGACGCCCGCCTGGTGCGGGCCGCCCTCGGCCCCTACGGGGCGGAGCACCTGCCCGACCACTCCTACAGGCAGGCCGTGCTGAAGTGCGTGTTCATCGGCGTGCCGCTCGGCTCCGTGTCCGGCCTCGACCGGCGGGCGGACGCGGAACTGGCCAGGATGCTGGCCGACTACGCGCAGGAGCGCCTGATGGCGGGGCGCGAGGTGCCCTCGGACGTGTGGCCCCTGGTGGAACCCCATCCGGCCGTGCTGACGAAGGTCCGCGCCCTGCTCGCCGAAGGTCACCCGCACGCCTCCGCCTGATCGAAGAGGAACCCTCATGCGTATTTTCGACCCGCACATCCATATGACCTCGCGCACGACCGACGACTACGAGCGCATGTACGCCGCCGGCGTGCGCGCCGTGGTCGAGCCCGCCTTCTGGCTGGGCCAGCCGCGCACGTCCCCCGACACCTTCGCCGACTACTTCGACGGACTGCTCGGCTGGGAGCCCTACCGGGCCGCGCAGTTCGGGATCGTCCACCACTGCACGATCGCGCTGAACCCCAAGGAGGCCAACGACCCGCGCCTGCGTCCCGTGCTCGACCTGCTCCCGCGCTACCTCGCCAAGGACCGGGTCGTCGCGGTCGGCGAGATCGGCTACGACGACATCACCCCCGCCGAGGACGAGGCCCTGGCCCGCCAGCTCGCCCTGGCGATCGAGCACGACCTGCCGGTGCTCGTCCACACCCCTCACCGCGACAAGGCCTCCGGCACCCGGCGCACCCTCGACGTCGTCCGCGAGTCGGGCCTGCCGCCCGAGCGGGTGCTGGTCGACCACCTCAACGAGATGACGGTCGGCATGGTCAAGGAGAGCGGCTGCTGGATGGGCTTCTCGGTCTACCCCGACACCAAGATGGACGAGGACCGGATGGTCGCCATCCTCAAGGAGTACGGGGCGGAGCGGACGCTGGTGAACTCCGCCGCCGACTGGGGGCGCAGCGACCCGCTGAAGACCAGGGCCGTGGGCGACGCCATGCTCGCCGCCGGGTTCTCGGAGACCGAGGCGGAGACCCTCCTGTGGGACAACCCGGCCGCCTTCTACGGCCAGAGCGGCCGCCTGGACCTCACGGACGTGACCTCCGGCCAGGACTACGCCGGCAACAGCATCCTCCGCGGAGCCCCCCGTGACTAGCCGGATCGGAGCGTCGTCATGAGGTTCCTGCATCCGGACGGGTCGGTGGTCCACGTGGCCTACTGCACCAATGTCCACCCCGCCGAGGACGTGGCCGGGGTGCTCGGACAGTTGCGGCGGTACGCCGGGCCGGTGCGTGAAAGGCTCGGCGTGCCCCGGCTCGGGGTCGGGCTGTGGCTGTCGCGGCCGGTGTGCGACGCGCTGACGGCCGAGCCCGGTGAGGCCGTACGGCTGCGGGAGGCGCTCGCCGAGCACGGCCTGGAGGTCGTCACCCTCAACGGGTTCCCCTACCAGGGATTCCACGACTACGAGGGAGAGAGCGACGCCGGGTCGGCCGTGCCGGGGTCGCCCAAGCTGCGGGTCTACCATCCCGACTGGACCACCGAGGCGAGGCTCGACTACACGCTGGCGCTGGCACGCGTGCTCGCGGGCCTGCTGCCCGACGATGTCCGGTCGGGCAGCGTCTCGACCCTGCCGCTCGCCTGGCGCACCCCCTGGACGCCCGAACGCTCCGATGCCGCGATGCGCGTGCTCGACCGGCTCGCCGAGGGACTGGCGGAGGTGGCCGCCACGACGGGCCGTACGATCCGGGTCGGGTTCGAGCCCGAGCCCGGCTGCGTCGTGGAGAACACGACGCAGGCGGCGCGCCACCTCGGAGGGGCCGACCACGACTACCTGGGCGTCTGCCTGGACGCCTGCCACCTCGCCGTGCAGTTCGAGGACCCCGGCCAGGCGCTTGCCCGCCTCGCCGGGGCCGGGCTGCCGGTGGTGAAGCTCCAGGCCTCCTGCGCCCTGCAGGTCGACGACCCCGCCGACCCGGCCGCCCGCGAGGCGCTGGCGGCCTTCGCCGAGCCGCGCTTCATCCACCAGACCCGCGAACGGGGCGACGGCACGCCCCGGCCGGAGACGGGTCACGACGGCGAGGCGGCGGACCGCCCAGGCCACGGCGACGTCTCGCACGGGACGGACCGCCCAGGCCACGGCGACGTCTCGCACGGGACGGACGACCTCGGGGAGGCGCTCGGCGGGGAACTGCCGGGAGAGGCGCCGTGGCGGGTCCACTTCCATGTCCCGCTGCACGCGACGCCCGCCCCGCCACTGGCCTCGACCCAGGAAGTGCTCGACGAGACCCTGCGCGCGCTGCTCGCGGGACCCTCGGCGCTGACCCGGCACGTCGAGGTGGAGACCTACACCTGGCAGGCGCTGCCAGAGGACCGGCGACCCGAGACCGACGAGGCACTGGTGGAGGGGATCGCGCTGGAACTCGCCTGGATGCGCGACCGCCTCATCGACCTCGGACTGAAAGAGGAGACCCCGTGACGATCGGAACGAACGGCGCCGTGAGGCCGCTGGTGGTCATCGACGTGGTCGGCCTGACCCCCCGGCTGCTCGAATCCATGCCCAACCTGGGAAGGCTCGGCCGCCCGGCACCGCTCGGGACGGTGCTCCCGGCCGTGACCTGCTCGGTGCAGTCGACCCTGCTCACCGGAGCCCTCCCGCGTGACCACGGCATCGTCGGCAACGGCTGGTATTTCCGCGACCTCGGTGAAGTCCTGCTGTGGCGCCAGCACAACGCCCTCGTCGAGGGGCCCAAGATCTGGGACGACGCCCGCAGGGTCCATCCGGGCTACCGCGTCGCCAACATCTGCTGGTGGTACGCCATGGGCGCCGCCACCGACTTCACGGTGACGCCCCGGCCCATCTACCACGCGGACGGCCGCAAGGGCCCCGACTGCTACACCACCCCGCCGTCGCTGCGCGTGGACCTGACCCGGGAGCTCGGCAGCTTCCCCCTGTTCTCGTACTGGGGCCCCAAGGCGGGGATCGCGTCCAGCCAGTGGATCGTGGACGCGTCCAGGATCATGCTCGCCCGGGAGAAGCCCGACCTCACGCTCGTCTACATCCCGCACCTCGACTACGACCTCCAGCGGTTCGGCCCGTCGGGGCCCGAGGCGGTGGCCGCCGCCCGTGAGATCGACGCCGCGCTGAAGCCGCTGCTCGACGACGCGGACGCCATGGGCGCGGTGACGGTCGTGCTGTCGGAGTACGGCATCACCGACGTCTCCCGCCCGGTCGACGTCAACCGGGTCCTGCGCCAGGAGGGCCTGCTGTCGGTCTACCGGCAGGCCGGGATGGAGTACCTCGACCCCTGGACCTCGCGCGCGTTCGCCGTCGCCGACCACCAGCTCGCCCATGTCTACGTCAAGGACCCCGCCGACGTGGCCAAGGTGCGGTCCATCCTGTCGGCTCTGCCGGGCGTCGACGAGGTGCTCGACGAGGCGGGCAAGGCGGCGCACGGACTCGACCACGCGAGGGCCGGGGAGCTCGTGGCCGTCGCCACTCCCGAGTCGTGGTTCACCTACTACTACTGGCTCGACGACGACCTCGCCCCGGACTTCGCCCGGCTGGTCGACATCCACCGCAAACCCGGCTACGACCCCGCCGAGCTGTTCCTCAACCCCGAGGACCCGTTCGTGAAGGCCAAGGCCGGGATGGCGCTCGCACGCAAGACCCTGGGCTTCCGCTACACGATGCCGGTCGTCCCCCTGAACCCGGCCCCCGTGCGCGGGAGCCACGGCCGCCTCCCCAGCGACCCCCGCGACGCCCCCGTCCTCCTCTGCAGCGACCCGCTGGACCAGGACGCGTACGCCGCCACCGAGGTCAAGTCCCTGTGCCTGCGCCTGGCGGGGATCACGACGTAACCCCTCGCGAAGGAGCGACCGCCTCGGAAGCCATGCCCGGCATGGTTTCCGAGGCCCCCTCCGCTGGGCGATCCCGCTTGCCGTCCGGTCGTGAGCCTTGGTCGTACCAGGGCGGTCAGGTGCCGAGGAACCGGTCCACGTCGCCGCGACCCGGAGGGTCGGCACCCGGGCGGGTACACGTCAGGGCGGCGACCGTGATCGCGTCGTCCAGCACCGACGACAGCACCTCCGGGGCGACGGCGCGCAACGTATCCGGCTCGACCAGGTTCCTCCGTACCAACGAGGAGAGCAGGCCGGCCGTGAACGCGTCGCCCGCGCCGACCGTGTCCGCCACCCGTACCCTCGGGGCCGGCCGCTCGATCGCGACCCGCCGTGTCACGGCGAGCGCGCCCGCCGCGCCCAGGGTCAGCAGGACCAGGCAGGGGCCGGCGGCCAGCCAACGGCGGGCGACCGCGCCCGGGCTCTCCCCTGGGTACAGCCACGCGACGTCCTGTTCGCTGGCCTTGACGACGTGGCAGTGCGTGATCAGTCGCTCGACGTGTTCGCGTGCGGCCTCGGGTGGGCCGAGCAGCGCCGGGCGGACGTTGGGGTCGAAGCTGACCAGCAGCCCCGCCGTCCTGGCCGACCGCATCGCGGCCTCGACCCGCGCGGCGCCCGGTGGCAGGAAGCAGGCCAGCGAACCGGTGTGCAGGACCTGGGCGGCGGCGGGAAGCGGCTCCAGTTCGCCCTGGGCCCACTGCCAGTCGGCGGTTCCTGTGACATAGAAGTCGTACTCCGCCGAACCATCGGGCGTGAGTCCGACGACCGCCAGGCTGGCCGGTTCGCCGGCCTCCACCGCGCGGGCCAGGTCGACGCCGCTGGCCTCGGCGTGCTCCCGCAGCCGCCGGCCGAACGCCGACCGGGACAACCGCGCGAGCAGGCTCACCTGCTCGCCGAGCCGCGCCAACCCGACCGCGACGTTGAGCGGGCTCCCGCCGGTATGGGCGGTGTACCGTCCATCGTCGTCCTGGATGAGATCGATCACCGCTTCACCGACTACCGCCAACACGACGCCGCTCCCATTCTGTCCGTGGCCGGTTTCCCGGTATCGGGGGCCGGATGCCCGATTATGGCGGCGACGCGTCCAGAGGGAGTCCGTCTTCCAGGTACGCCGTCCGCCCGGCGCGGAGCGCGGACGTCGCGGCCCTGATCCGGCGGGCCGGCCGCGGCTCCAGCGGGACACCGTCCATCTCGTCGGCCGCGACGAACTCGAACCGCTCCAGCTCGTCCGGGCACAGCCGGATGCCGGGGACCTGCTCGGTGGAGAGCATCCCCGCGTCGAAGACGAACATCAACCCGCTGTCCCATGGCGGGCGGGGCGGAACCCAGTCGACGCAGAGCAGGCGTCCTACCGGAAGTTCGAGGCCGAGCTCTTCTTCGAGCTCGCGAGCACATGCCGCGAACGGCGACTCGTCCGCCTCCAGCATCCCGCCCGGGATGTCCCAGTGGTCCTTGTAGGTGGGGCACACCACCATGATCCGCTCCGCCTCGTCCCGGATCAGCGCCCCCGACGCCGACCGCACCCGTGGAAGTCCGGCGATGAACGAGATGTCGGGACTCCTGCCCTCACCCGCCCGCCGTTCCTGATCGGCCCTCTCCGGGAACACGCTCATACCGCGATGCACCTCTCTTCGGAGTAGTCGCCCGTCGTCGACGTGCTTCACCGGTACGGCCTCACCACCGGTGTCCGCGTCGACGGCGGTTGTTCCCTGGGGCCTGCCCGTTCACTCATGGGGCGGTGGCGGCGGAGCGTGCGCGGAGGTGCTTGAACAGCCCTCAGGTCGCGCCGCTTCGCGACCGGTCGAGCGTTCCTCGCCGGGAACGGACGAGCTCCACGAGCGAGGGGCCGCCGCGAAAGCACCACAGGGCGATGACCGGGTCGGCGCCGGGGCGGTAGAACGGGCGCATGTTCCTTCTCTCGTCGAGGTCGGGAGCGCCACCGACGCTAACCGGGCCGCCGACCCGCCTCCCAGTGGCATTTCCGACGCGCATCACCGGGATACCGCCATGCGGCTGACGAGGAGGCTCATCTGTCGCGGCAGGTCCGGAGCCTTGGCGGGATACGCGCGGATGGGTACCGTTCCGCCCCTGCACACCGTGGCCGTCCTCGCCCTCGACCAGGTGATCCCCTTCGACCTGTCCACCCCGATCGAGGTCTTCACCCGCACGCGGTTGCCGGACGGTCGTCCGGGCTACCGGGTGCGCGTCTGCGCCGAGCGTCCGGAGGTGGACGCCGGCGCGTTCACTCTGCGCGCCCCGTGGGGGCTGGACGGGCTGGAGGGCGCCGACACGATCGTCGTTCCCGGCACTGCGACGCCGATGAGCCCGCTGTCACCGGCCGTCAACGACGCCCTCAAAGCCGCCGCCGCACTCGGCACCCGTGTCGCCTCCATCTGCTCGGGCACCTTCCCCCTGGCCGCCACCGGACTGCTCGCCGGCCTGCGTGCCACCACCCACTGGGCCGTGGCCGACCGGCTGGCCGCCGCGTACCCGGACATCGAGGTGGACCCTGACGTCCTCTACGTCGACAACGGGCAGATCCTCACCTCCGCGGGTGCCGCGGCCGGGCTTGACCTGTGCCTTCACCTGATCCGCCGTGACTACGGCTCCGCCGTGGCGGCTGACGCCGCCCGGCTGTCGGTCATGTCGCTGGAGCGCGAAGGCGGGCAGGCCCAGTTCATCGTCCAGCCGCTCCCGGCCACGACCCGAGGTTCCGCACTCGAACCCCTGCTCACCTGGGTGCAAGCCTCCCTGTCCCGCGACCTGACCGTTGCCGACCTCGCCGCCCAGGCCGGAATGAGCCCCCGCACGCTGATGCGCCGCTTCCGCGAGCAGACGGGCACGACCCCGCTTCAATGGCTGCACCGCGCCCGAGTCCGCCAGGCCCAGCACCTGCTGGAGACGACCGACCACACCGTCGAACGCATCGGCGCTCAGGTCGGCTTCGCCTCTCCCACCGCCTTCCGCGACCGCTTCAAGCGCGTCACAGGCGTCAGCCCCCACACCTACCGGCGCACCTTCCGCTGAACCGGCGAGGCGTCACGCGCGGGCGCCGCCTCACTGGTGCGGGGACATGTGGCGCAGGCCGTTCTCCAGCAGGGCGAACGCGTGCGCGGCGTCGCTCACCGCGCCTGGGTGACGCGCCTCGGCGGACTCGCCCGACGCCAGCTGTTCGGCGTCGAGCGTCAGCGACCATTGCACCGCGACGAGTTGGGCCGAAGCCAGCCGGGCGGTGAGCGGCGGGACGTCCGCCGTCTCGCGAGGTGTAGGAGGGCCGGGCAGGTCAGGCGGGCGCCGGAGCGGGTGGGAGGGCCTGGGGTGACCCGCATCGGCTTGTACGTCAAAGGCTCATGGCCCGGCCCCTGCCAACGCCACCACAGGATCCTGACCGAACGTTCTGTGTACAACCCCGTGCTCCCGGAGACGCGATAATCGAGGGATGTCGATCTTCCTGGAGACCAACCGACTGACGCTGCGTCGCTTCACCGATGCTGACGAGGACAACCTGGTTGAACTCGATAGTGATCCTGAGGTCATGCGCTTCCTCAACGGTGGCAGGCCGACTCCCCGCGAGGAGATCCGCTGCCAGGTCATGCCAGCACTTCTCGGCTGCTACGAGCGATTCAAAGGTCTCGGGTTCTGGGCGGCGGAGGAGAAGGCCACCGAACGGTTTCTGGGCTGGTTCCACTTCCGACCGCGCAAGGACGAACCACGTGACGGCGAGCTCGAGCTCGGCTATCGGTTACGCAGGTCGGCGTGGGGCAAGGGCTACGCCACCGAGGGGTCGCGTGCATTGGTCGACAAAGGGTTCACCGAGTTGGGAGTGGAACGGGTGCTCGCAGAGACGATGACGGTCAATCTCGGCTCCCGGCGCGTGATGGAGAAGGTCGGCCTGACACTCGTACGCACCTTCCACCGCGACGGGCTGGACGCCATCGAGGGCTTCGAGCATGGCGTGGTCGAGTACGCGCTGGCCAGAGCTGATTGGGAACGTGAGCATCGAGAGATTCGCTAAGAACTCGCCGGCCTGATCGAGTTCCGCACTTAACGGAACAGCCGGTTCGCACGCAAGGCCATGAGGTCCACTGTCCCCTCGCGTGGTGCGCGATCCGGTGCCCCTCAACACGCGGTGTTCCTCCTGGCAAGGAGGACGGGCGAACGCGTCCTAGGGTAAGAGCGTCGCGGATGTTCGCAGGTGGGGAGTGCCGGTGGGGGAATACAGCGTGCGGGTCGCGGGGGACGCGGACATGCCGGGCGTGCGGGAGGTGGCCTCGCACTTCGAGCTTCTGGACGACTGGGAGGGCATGCCGGACTTCCTCGACGCCGAGCGGGAGTTCGGGACGCTGCTCGTCGGCGAGGTCGACGGGCGCGTCGTGGGTTTCGGCGGGGTGATCCGCCGGGGCGAGGTCTCCCACCTGGGTGACCTGTTCGTCCTGCCCGACCATCAGTCGTCCGGGATCGGCCGGACGATCCTGAGCCGGTTGCTGCCGTCCGACACGCCGCGGGTCACGTTCGCGTCGGACGACCCGAGGGCGCTGGGGCTGTACATAAGGCAGGGGATGCGTCCGGTGTGCCCCCTGATCTACCTGATCCACCATCCGGGGGAGGATTCCGGGCCGCGAGGGTCCGGGGTACGGGATGAGAAGGCGCCGGACGGGCCGTCCGCGCGGGGACCGTTGGCCGGGCCCCGGGCGGAGGCCGGCGGACCGTCCAGTATGCGGGAGGCCAGTATGCGGGAGGCCGGTGTGCGGGAGGCCGTGAAGCTGGACGCCCGGATCTCCGGGGGTGACCGGGCCGGGGCCCTGGCCTGGTACGCGGGCCTTCCGGGGGTGACGGTGCACGTCACCGGCGGAGGGTACGCGTTCGCCCGGCGGACCGTCGAGGACCTGGAGGTGGGGCCGGTGGGTGGTGAGACCCCGCAGGACTGCGCCGACGCGGTGTTCGCGGCGGTCGCCGCGCATCCGGGTGTCGACGAGGTCCAGGTCGCGGTGCCGGGCGTGCACCCGCTCCTGCCCCGGTTGCTGGACGCCGGCTGGGAGATCGACGACATGGACACGTTCATGTCGACCGAGCCGGGCCTGGTGCGGCTGGACCGCTACCTCCCCCATACCGACCTTGGATAGGCCCTCTACACGGCGACCAGCCAGCCCCCGTCGACGGTCAGAGTGTGGCCGGTGACGTAGGCGGACGCGTCGGAGGCGAGGAAGATCACGGCCCCGGCCAGATCGCCCGGCTCTCCGACTCGGCCGAGCGGGATGTGCGTCCTGACCAGTGACTCCTCGACGTCCTTGGTGGGCAGCAGGTCCGAGGTCATCGCGGTGCGCATGTATCCGGGGGCGATGGAGTTGACCCTGATCCCGTACTTGCCCCACTCGTAGGCCATGTTCTTGGTCACCTGGACGACGGCGGCCTTCGAGGCGTCGTACACCGAGGAGCGCTCGCCGTCCACGACGAGGCCGCCGATGGACGACACGTTGACGATGCGCCCGCCGCCGCGCTCGCTCATCCGGCGCGCCGCGCGCTGGGCGACGAAGTACGTGCCGCGCAGGTTGATGGAGAGCGTGGTGTCGAACTCCTCCGGTGTGGCGTTCAGCGCGTCGTTGCGCAGGGAGACGCCCGCGTTGTTCACCACGATGCCGGGGCACTCACCGGCGGCGTCGAGCGCGTCGAACGCGCTGTCGATGCTCTCCAGTGAACGGGCGTCCATCTCCAGCGGCAGGCAGTCGACGCCGTTCTCCTCAAGGTACGCGCAGCACCGGCGGGCGGCGTCGAGGCTGACGTCCGACGCGACGACCCTCGCGCCGGCGGCGCCGAGCGCGAGGGACTGCGCGCGCCCCAGCCCTCCGGCCGCGCCGGTGACCAGGGCCGTCAGGCCGTCCAGTGAGAAGAGGCCGTTCGGGGAGAACAGGGTGTGCGGGGCGGAAGTGGTGGTGGCCGGCATTTCGCGGAACTCTCTTTCGAGCCAGGCCCGCCTGGGTGGCTTACAGGCCGTAGTTGGTGAGGATGTCGGCGATCTGCTGAGAGTCGTGCAGCACGTGCTTGCGGATGTGCTCGCTGGCGGCCTCCGGATCCCCCTCGGCGATCGCGGCCGCCAGAGGGCGGTGGTCGACGCCGGTCCAGTCGGGGGTCTCGACCACCTTGGAGCAGAAGTACCACTGCCGCAGCGCGAGGTTGAAGTGGATCTCAGCCGTGGTCGCGAGGTAGTCGTTGCGCGTCATCTGGTACATGCTGCGGTGGAACGCCGCGTCGAGGTCGATGCACTGCTGCAGGTCGTCGGTCTCGTACTGCCGCTCGGAGATCTCGGCGAGCCGCTCCTTCTCCGTGCGTGAGCCCCGGCCGCACGCGAGCGCGGCCGAGAGCCCTTCGAGCTGGAGCCTCAGCTCCATGACGGACCGCGAGTCCTTCAGCGCGATGTCCGTGGCGAACGTGCCGCTGCGCGGATAGATCACGACCAGCTTCTCGAACTCAAGCCTCCGGATCGCCTCGCGCACCGGAGACGTGCCGACCCCGAGGGCGGTACGGAGCTCGGGCTCGCTGAGCCTCTCTCCGGGCATGATCTCCACGCGCACCAGTCGCGACCGCAGCCTGGCGGTGGCGGACTCGCTCAGCAGACTGCTGGCCGATGGCTCGCCGGCGCCCGTCTTGGCGTTGTCGCCGACGTAGGCAGAACACACTTTGCGACCTCTCCGCACGAGGCCGCCCGTAGGGACGGGCCACCGCGTGCACGACTCTCAGCGGCTGTTGGTCAGAGGGAACGGGCCTCGCCGGGGTCGTGCGCGGTGCTCGCCAGCACATCGTCGACGACGGTGGAGATGCCGTTCTCCACGGTGCAGGCGTAGTCGCCCACGGAGTACTCGCCGCCCAGGACCTCCACGATCTTGAGGCTGACACCGTTGACGGAGAGCGCGGGGCCCAGCTCGACCTCGGCGGGCCCGAAGGTCTTGCGCTGGAGCGCGAAGTCCCTGGAGGTGTCGCGGGAGATGATCTCGAAGGTCGTGAAGCCGGGGCCGTTCGCCTCGGGGAGAGCGTGGACCTGCAAGTGGGGGTACATCGTCATGTCTGCCCAGGACTCGTTCGAGTAGCCGTCGTCGGAGGTCATCGAAATGCCGAAGATCAGGCTACCGGCTCTGCTCACCGTGCCCGCAACGGCGTTCCCGTCCTCGACGAGCCCGATCTCGCCGTACTGCTTGGGATAGCCCCACACCTCACGGCCGAACGCCACGCTCCACGGCTGGTCCTCGAACTCGAAGAAGTAGGTGACGCCCACGTGGTCGCGGTACCGCACGGGGATCACCACGCCGGAGTCGTAGAAGGGACCCGGGGTGGCGTTACCGAAGTCCGCGATCTGCACCACGAACCGGTCGTCGGCGAGTTCGAACGGGGTCGGCTCCAGCAGTGCTTCGAGGTTCGCCCGGTCGCCCCGGCAGTAGACCGACAACGTCCGCAGATCCTTGGACCAGTACGGCTGGTCGCCGCTCGGGTAGCCGAGGTAGGCGAAGAAGTTCTTGACGTCGTAGTTCTGCTTCATGATTGAGATTCCTGTTGTCGTGATGTGGTGACAGGCCCGCCGGGACGGTCAGTTCCGGCCGGCCTCGTGGATCTTGCGAAGGAACGTCCGCAGTTCGGGCGCGCGAGGAGCGTCGAAGATCTCCTCTGGGGGGCCCTGTTCGAGGATCCTGCCCCTGTGCAGGAAGCAGATCTTGGAGGAGATCTCGCGGGCGAAGGGCATCTCGTGGGTGGTCATCATCATCGTGATGCCGTCCTCGGCCAGCTCGCGGACCAGGTTGAGCACCTCGATCACCAGCTCCGGGTCCAGGGCCGAGGTGATCTCGTCGAGCAGCAGGACCTCGGGCCGCATCAGCATCGCGCGTGCGATGGCCACGCGCTGCTGCTGGCCGCCCGAGAGCTGGTCGGGATAGGCGCCGACCTTCTCTTTCAGGCCCACGCGTTCGAGCATGACCCTGGCCTCCGCCTCGGCCCGCTCCTTGGTCGCCACCCCGGCGCGCACGGGCGTGAGCGTGCAGTTGCGCAGCACGCTCATGTGCGGGAAGAGGTTGAAGCTCTGGAAGACGATGCCGACACGGCGGCGGAGCCTGACGAGGTCCACGCCCTCCCCGGAGATGACGTCGCCGCCGAGCGAGATCCGCCCGCCCTGGATCGCCTCAAGCCCGTTGACGCATCGCAGCAGCGTCGACTTCCCCGACCCGGAGGCACCGATCAGGGTGACCACCTCGTGCCGGTCGACGGCCAGGTCCACCCGGTCGAGCACCGTGGTGTCGCCGTACCTCTTGGTCACCTGGTCGAGCTCGACGAATGCGCTCCCCACCGGCTCAGCCCCCCTTCTTCTTCGTGCTCGACCTGGCGAGCATGTAGTCGACGAGACGGGTCTGCGGGATGGTGACGAGCACGAACAGGACGCACACGGCCGTCACCGCGGAGAGGTTGAAGTCGTTCGCCGAGTAGATCTTCGCCTGGCTGAACGCGTCGATGATGCCGACCACGATCACCAGCGAGGTGTCCTTCTGCAGCCCGATGAACGTGCTCAGCATCGGCGCCGCGATGTTGCGCGCCATCTGCGGCAGGATGACGAACCTGAGCACGTCGGGCTGGGAGAGTCCCATCGACAGCGCCGCCGAGGTCTGGCCCTTGTTGATGGACTCGATGCCCGAGCGGTAGAGCTCGGCGTTGTAGGCGCTGTAGGTCAGGGCCAGCGCCACGACCGCGTACAGGATCGGGCCGCCCTCGCTGAGGACCGGCACCTCCGTGATCGGGAGCCCGAAGCACACCAGGTAGATGAGCACCACGGACGGGATGCCGCGGAAGACATCGATGTAGGCGACGCACAGGGCGCGCACGGGCCAGAACCCCTTGCCGGGGAGCAGCCTGCCGACGGCGAGCACGAGCCCGAACAGCATCGCCAGGACCTGCGCGCCGAGGGCGATCTCGACGTTGACGAGCAGCGCCCTGCTCATGTCCGCCATGCTCTTCGCCATGAACTCGGGGTTGAAGAACGTCTTCTGCACCGCGCCGTCGTTGGTGAAGACGAGCAGGCCCACCAGCGAGACCAGCACGACGAAGCCGGTCAGCCCCAGCGAGGCGATCGAGGCGTTCCTCGACCGAGCGGCGGCCTCGCGCGCGGCGACGTACCGCTTGGCCTCCCATTCCTGCTCCGACAGCCTGCCGCGCCGGTACGCCGCCAGCAGCGGGCCGCCCACGATCGCGGCCGGCAGCACGAGCCCGAGGACCACGCGCGGCGGCCCGCCGATGGTCATGGTCGCGCCGGCCAGCTGGTAGCAGAGCACCAGGGCGAGCAGGGCCAGGACGGCGGCGCCGTTGAGGTACCCGCGCGTGCTCAGCGGGCGGGCGTACGCCACGGCCGTGCCGCCGGGCGCTTCCCCGCCGGAGGTCCGCGCGCGGGAGCCCCGGACGCTCATGCTCAGGCCGCCCAATCGGGAAGCGCGTTGGGGTCGCCGCCGAGGATCGGGTTGAGCCACTTGTTCATGATCGCGTCCAGGGTGCCGTCCTTCTTCATGTCGGCGATGATCTGGTCGACGACCTGGACGTTCGGCGATCCCTTCGGGAAGAGCGGGGCGACGTCGCCGCCGACCGGGTACTGCCCGATCACCTTGAGCTTGCCGCCCGAGCTCGCGGCCCGCGGCATGACGGTGGCCGTGTCGTTCAGGGCGGCGTCGATCTGGCCGGCGAGCACGGCGTTGAAGAGGTCGTCGTTGGAGTTGAACACCCGCACCTGCTTGGGCTTGAGGGTGTCCTGGACGAATTTCAGCTGCACCGAGCCGGCGAGCACGCCGACGGTGGCGTCCTTGATGGTCGCGGACGTGAGGGCCGAGCCGGGCTTCACCAGCACCCCCGAGTGGTAGGTGTTGTAGGGAGCGGAGAAGTCCACGACCTTGCGACGCGCCGGGGTGTCGTAGATGTCCCACACCGCGAAGTCGAAATCGGATGACTTGGCGGTGACCAGGGCCTCGAACGAGGCGTTGACCAGCTTGATCTTCTTCAGGCCCGCGCGGTTGGCGATCTCCGCGTCGAGACAGTACATGTACCCGCCGTCCACGCTCTCCAGCGTGTTGCCCCGATAGCCCGCCGGATAGGGGAGCGACGCGGCGACGGTGAGGGCGCCCTCCCGCATGGTGGTCAGCTTGTGGATGGGCGGGTTCTCGGTGACCTCGCACTCTCCGAAGGACGACCCGCTCTTCGCGGAGGTGTCCTGGCCGCCGCCGCAGCCGGCGAGCACGAAGAGCGCGGCCGCCACGGCCGCCGCGCCGCTGATCTTGAACGGCTTGTTCACGCTGCACCTTTCCCTGGTTGGTCTGACCGCAGCGCCGTGGACCCCCGGCTCTGCGCTTCACTCAAGTTGATATTTATCTAAAATGTCAGTGATGTTCGGGTGACATTACACAGGTGTTCTAGGTTGTGCCAGTGTGGGCGAAGTGTCCGTTATGGAAATGAGCTGTGCCACCTGGCCTACGGGTGCGGCGGACAACCGCGGCGAAGCCTGAAATGATCAGACCCGACCGCATGCCACCAGAACCCCGCTCACCGGTGGCGTCCCGACCTCCACGACGAAGAGTGCTCTCATGGCAGATGAAAAGCCCTCCGCGCAGATCGACACCACGACCCCGCATTCGGCCAGGGTGTGGAACTACTGGCTGGGCGGTAAGGACAACTACTCCATCGACCGGCAGGTCGGCGACCAGGTCCTCCAGGTGTACCCGGGGATCGTGGACGTCGCCCGGCACTCGCGGGCCTTCCTGGGCCGGGCGGTGCGGCACCTGGCCGGCGAGGCAGGGATCACCCAGTTCCTGGACCTCGGCACCGGGCTGCCGACGGTCGACAACACCCACGAGGTCGCCCAGCGCGTCAACCCCGCCTCCAAGATCGTCTACATGGACAACGACCCGCTGGTGCTGGTACACGCCCGCGCCCTGCTGACCAGCACGCGGGAGGGCGTGTGCGACTACGTCGACGCCGATGTCCGCGATCCCGCGTACGTCCTCCAGCAGGCGGCCCACACCTTGGACTTCACCCGGCCGATCGCGCTGATGATGCTGGGCATCCTGGGCAACGTGTGGGACGACGAGGAGGCGACCGCGATCCGCGACCACCTGGTGGCGGCGCTGCCGCCGGGCAGCTACCTGGTCCTGGAGGACGGCACCAACGCCGTCGACCCCGAGGCCGCCGCCCAGGCGGAGAAGACCCGCGCCGAAGCGGGCGACCCCTACAAGCTGCGCACCCCGCAGCAGATCGCCGCCTACTTCGACGGCCTGGAACTGCTGGAGCCGGGCGTGGTGTCGGTGTCACGCTGGCGGCCCGAGGCCACGCCCTGGGGACTGCCCGACGAGGTCACCGCCTTCTGCGGCGTCGCCGCCAAGCTGTAGACGAGCGGTGGAGCCGCCCTCCGGGAGCGTCCCGCAGGGGCCTCGCCGCCGGTGATGACATGGACGGCCGGTGATGCGTTCCATCCGGTGGAATACGAAGGTAAAGCCAGGGTACGGTCCCGATCATGGCCGATTCGGAGAAGCCGGGACGATTGGTGGCAGGGCGCTACCGGCTTGAGGAGCCGCTGGGGCGCGGCGGCATGGGGATCGTCTGGCGGGCCTTCGACGAGCTCCTCGGGCGGGGGGTCGCCGTCAAGGAGCTGCACTGCATCAGCGGGCTCACCGCCGAGGAGCGCGAGATCTTCACCACGCGCACGTTCCGTGAGGCCAGGGCCGCGGGGCGGCTGAGCCATCCCGGTGTGGCGGCGGTGTACGACGTGTTCGAGGAGGCCGGGCACCCCTGGATCGTCATGCAACTGGTGCCCTCCCGGACGCTCGCGTCCATCGTCGCCGAGGAGGGTCCGCTGCCGCCCCGGCGGGTCGCCGGGATCGGCGTGCAGGTGCTGGCGGCACTGGGCGCCGCTCACGCGGCGGGCGTGCTCCATCGGGACGTCAAGCCGGACAACGTGCTCGTGACCAGCGACGGTGACGCCGTGCTCACCGATTTCGGCATCGCGACGCTGGAGGACGACTCCCCGATGACCCGGACGGGCGTGCTCATGGGCACGCCCGCGTTCATCGCCCCCGAGCGGGCGGCGGGCGGCCAGGCGGAGCCGGCCTCGGATCTGTGGTCGCTCGGCGTGACGTTGTTCCTGGTGGTGGAGGGCAGGTCGCCGTTCCACCGGGGTCACGCCCTGGCCACGCTCGCCGCCATCATGTGTCGCGATCCGGCGCCGTTCTCCCTGGCCGGCGCGCTGGCCCCGGTGATCGAGGGGCTGCTGGTCAAGGACCCGGCCGAGCGGATGACCGCCGCCGAGGCGGAGCGGGGGCTGCGGGCGGTCGCGAGCGGGCAGGCACCCGAGCCTGTACGGACGGCGGCCAGGGGCCCGTCCACACCACCGGTAGGACCTGCGGCAGGGGGCTCTTCCACGCCACCGGTATGGACGGCGTGGGGGCGTTCCGTACCACCGGCTGTGGCGGGTGGCGGGCGGCGGGACCTCGTGGTCAGGAGCGCGGCCCTGGCCGTGTTCGTGGGCCTGGCGGTGGGCGGGGTGGCGTATGCGACGGCGTCCGGGCCGGCTCCCGGGCTGGCTCCCGGGCTGGCCGCTCCCGGCGTCGGCACCCCCACCGTGACGGTGTCGGCGATCCGCACCGTCACCCCCGGGCCCAGCGCGCGTCCGGTTGTGACCGATCAACCCACGACTCAGCCCACGACGGTGCCGGTCGCCGGCAGGGAGACGCGCGAGCCGTCCACAGGGGCTCCGCCTTCCAAGGCACCGGTCACGTCACCCACAGGCTCCGGCCAGAGCAACGGCAACGGCAACGGCAACGGCAACGGCTCGAACGGGAACCACTACGGCTGGACCAAGAACAAGAAGAAGAAGCCGAAGAAGGTCACGTCCGCCGGGAACGGCAAGGGCAACTGATCTCGCCCGGGCGCCCGCCGGCGCCCGAGCCGGCCGCCCAGATGATCGCCGGTCGGCATGGCGTGGTCGATCGGCGAGGCGTGGGTGGTGGTGTTCGAGGCGGCCAGGGCGAGTCAGGTGGTGAGGAAGTCCTTGACGACGGGGGCGACGACGGCGGGGACTATGTGGTGGGTCTGGCCCGGCAGGGAGACGAGCCGGGCGTGGGGGAGGGCCTTCGCGACCGTCCGCGCGGCCTCGCGCATCCCCTCGGGGCTCTCCTCGCCGGCGATGACGAGCGTGGGCACGGTGACCGCGGCGGCCAGTTCGGCCGGGATCGACCCGTCACCGGTGATGGTCACCTCGTAGACGAGGGTGTGCGCCATCTTCTCCAGCGCGGCGCGGAAGGGCGCGTCGCGCAACTGGACCACGACCTCGGCGGGAATCCCGACCACCTTCGCCTGGAAGTACTCGACCGCGTCGCCGCGGCGCCCGGCCGACACCAGCTCGGACAGGCGCGCCGCGGCGTCCTCGGTGGGCGCGGGCGCGCTCCCGGCGGTGAACGGCGGCTCGTACAGCGCCAGCCTTGTGATCGCGAGCCCACGGGCCGCCGCTCTCATGGCCAGGACGGCGCCGGAGGAGTACCCGAACACCGCCGCCGATCCGCCCGCTTCGGCGATGAGGGCGTCCAGGTCGTCGATCTCGCGGTCGACCGCGTACGGCGAGGTGTCCCCGCTGTCGCCCCGGCCACGGCGGTCGTAGGTGAAGACGGTGAAGCCGGGTGCGAGGGCCTCGGCCAGCGGCGTGCCCGCCGACCGCTCGTTGAACGCGCCGACCACCATGATGAGCGGCGGCCCCTCGCCCACCCGGTCGTACGCGATAGGGGTGCCGTCGCTCGAACGCACCTTGTTCATGGGGATCACTTCCATTCGTGAACGCGTGGGCCCGTCCCACCGGCGGACAGGTCCGCCGGTAGGATCCGGTCGCTCTCCCGATCGGGCGTCTCGGCTCGGCCTGCCCATCACAGCGGTGAGCCTATCCGCTCGGTGCTTCACCAGGGACGACGCTCACCTCGCGGGGAGCGAGCAGGTGTTGGCCAGGTCACCGGAGGCGGGGCGGGGGAGGGTCGCGTCGGCGGGTGGCGCGTCGCCGCGCGTGGTCCAGCCCTCAAGGGCGGTGAAGGCGCTGCGGAAGCACGGCAGGATCGGGCGCAGCAGGCCGGGGAAGGCGTCGTAGAGTCCGTCGACGTGGTTGCCGCCCTCGACCCGGTAGTAGCGGTGAAGCGGGTCGCGTCCCTTCGACCTGATCAGCTTCTCGTAGACGTCGGAGTCCTCGCCGATGGGCAGCAGCGTGTCCAGCGTGCCGTGCAGGGTGATGAGGGGCCGCCCGATGCGCCCGGTGAGGGCGATGCGCCCGACGGCCTTCTTCACGGCACGGGGCCGGGCGGCGTAGTCGTAGTCGGTGTCGCACCCCGGCGTCCCCGAGGCGCAGTACGGCGTGCCCGCCTCGGTGGCGCCGTCGTAGGTGGGGTCCAGTTCCTCACGGTAGAGCCGCTGCGTGAGGTCCCAGTAGACCTTGTAGTGGTAGTCCCAGAGCGGCTCCGAGCCGGGGGCGAAGCCCGCGGCGATCATCGCGTCGTGGGCGGCGGGGTCGCCGGTCGCGGCGTACGCGGGGTAGGCCCGGAGCGCGGCGGGCAGGGAGGTCATCAGGTTCGGCCCGTTCTCCCGCCAGAGGGCGCCCTCCCAGTCGACTCCGCCGCTGTACAGCTCGGGGTGGTTCTCCAGTTGCCAGCGCACGAGGTAGCCGCCGTTGGAGATCCCGGCCGCGTACGTCCGGCGGGGCGCCCGGCCGTATCGCTGCGCCACGACCGCCTTGGCGGCGCGGGTGAGCTGGGTGACGCGGTCGTTCCACTCCACCAGGGCGTCCCCGGGCTTCACGCCGTCCTGGTAGAACGTCACGCCGCTGTTGCCCTTGTCGGTCGCGGCGTACGCGTACCCCTGGGCGAGCACCCAGTCGGAGATCGCGAAGTCGTTGGCGTACTGCCGCCGGTTGCCGGGCGTGCCCGCGACCACCAGGCCGCCGTTCCAGCGCTCGGGCAGCCGGATCACGAACTGGCTGTCGTGGTTCCAGCCGTGGTCGGTGTTGAACGTCGAGGTGTCGGGGAAGTAGCCGTCGATCTGGGCGCCCGGCACGCCGGTCGGGTTGGTGGCGCCCGCGGGGGCGAGCCCGGCCCACTCGGCGGCGATCGAGTGCCCGGACGCGACCGTGCCCGCGGTGGTCAGGTCGTCCAGGCACGCGGAGATCTGCTTCTCCGCTCCCGGCACCCTGACGCGCTCGACGCCCGCGCAGCGAGCGGCGGCGTCTGCGGCGGACACCGGCCCGATCAGGGAGGCGCCGATCACGGCGGCCGTTGCCAGGCCCAGTAGCCGGCCACGCCGGCGTCGGGTGGATCGCATGGGGACTCCTCAGATGGCGTGCGACATGCTGTTGATCGAGTGACCGCAATGGTGGTCATCCACTGTGAGCCAGGCCACGTACGCGACCTCCACAATTCACCCCTCCGATATGTCGGGCGCGCCCATGTGCCCGGCCGACGAAGCTCCACAGGGGGCGCGGCGACCATCCCGGAGGCGCGCGCCGGTGGGCCTGCGCCATATGGCCGGGCGACGAAAAGACGGTCCCACCAGCGTCGCGGCCCGGGGACCCACGGAGAGTGTGGGCCGCCGCCGCCTTCCGGCCGCGCAATATGTGCCCCTGCCACATGGAACCCCTTCCCGGGCTCGCTTAGTGTCCGCGTCACAGCGACTTCGTCCGTTAACGCCAAGGTGACCTGGACGAAACCATCGGACGACGCCGGGATGAGCCACGAGGAGGCCATATGGACGGTCCCGTCCTGCGGGCGAAGGGCCTGGCGAAGGAGTTCCGGGGCTTCCGCGCCGTCGACGGGGTGGACCTGGACATCGCGGAGGGCAGCGTGCACGCGCTGGTCGGGCCCAACGGCGCCGGCAAGACCACGCTGTTCAACCTGCTGACCGGCTTCCTGAAGCCGAGCGCGGGCCGCATCCTGCTCGGCGAGCGCGACCTGACCGGCAGGCGCCCGGAGCAGGTCGCCCGACTCGGGGTCGCGAGGTCCTTCCAGATCACCAGCCTGTTCCCGCAGATGACCCCGCGCGAGCACGTCGAGCTGGCGCTGGCGGGCGCCACCGGGATCACCTGGCGGTTCTGGCGGTCGCACCGGCTGCTCGACCGGTTCCGCGGCCGGGCGCTGGAGCTGCTGGACCAGGTCGGGCTGGCCGGGCACGCCGAGATCCCGGCGGGCACGCTCGCCTACGGCCACAAGCGCGCCCTGGAGCTGGCCCTCGCGCTCGCGCTGGACCCGAAGGTGCTCCTGCTGGACGAGCCGACGGCCGGCATGGGCGTCGAGGACGTCGACCGCACGGTGGAGCTGGTCAGGAAGGTCCGCGACGGGCGCACGGTCGTGATGGTCGAGCACAACATGAGCGTCGTGTCCAGCCTGGCCGACCGGGTGACGGTCCTGCAGAGCGGCCGCGTGCTGGTCGAGGGCCCGTACGCCGAGATCCGGCATGACCCCCGCGTCATCAGCGCCTACCTGGGAGACGCCAATGCCGAGCACTGACACCGGCCCCGAAATCAGCCCCGAAACCGGCCCCGAGAGCGGGACCCACGCCGGCCCGATCCTCCGCGTCGGCGGCCTGTCCGCCTGGTACGGCGAGGCGCAGGTGCTGCGGGAGGTGTCGATCGAGGTGGGGAAGGGCGAGATCGTCACGCTGGTCGGCCGCAACGGCGCCGGCAAGACGACACTGCTGCGCTGCCTGATGGGCCTGCAGGGCCGTTACGCGGGGGACATCGCCTTCCTCGGGACGGACATCACCCGGCTCCCCGCGGACCGGCGGGCGCGGCGGGGCCTCGGGTACGTGCCCGACGACCGCGGGGTCTACTCCACGCTCACGGTGGAGGAGAACCTGACGCTGCCGCCCGCCGTCGGCCCGGACCCCTGGCCGCTGGCGCGGGTGTACGAGACCTTCCCCCGGCTGCGGGAGCGGCGTTCCTTCCCCGGCACCAAGCTCTCCGGCGGCGAGCAGCAGATGCTGGCCCTCGCCCGCGTGCTGCGGATGGGCGCGCGGCTGCTGCTCTGCGACGAGCCGACCGAGGGACTGTCCCCGCTGATCGTCCAGCAGATCGGCGAGATCCTGCGCGAAGTGAAGCGGCAGGGCACGACCGTCCTGCTGATCGAGCAGAACGTGCACTTCGCCGCGACGGTCGCCGACCGGCACTACCTGCTCGCCGAGGGCCGGATCGTCGAGTCCCTGGACAACGACGAGATGCGGGCCCGGGAGCACGAGCTCCTCGACTACCTCGGCATCTGATCCGCACCCACTGGATCGGCGGCCCCGGACCTGATCCGGAACATCCCGGATCGGCCGTCCCGGAACCCACCCGAAGAACCGACAGGAGACCTACATGAGAGCTCTGGGCCGAGCGGCCGCCGTGGTGGCGGCGGGAGCCACGATCGCCGGTTGCGCCGGCGGACCCGGCAGCGGGGGGAGCGGGGACAAGATCAGCGACGGCAAGGTGGTGCTCGCCGTGCTCAACGACCAGTCGGCGATCTACGCCGACCTGTCGGGCAAGAGCAGCGTCGAGGCCGTCAACATGGCCGTCGCCGACTACAGGGCGAAGTACGGCGACAAGGCGGTCGCGAAGGACATCGAGGTCCTGTCCGCCGACCACCAGAACAAGCCGGAGGTCGCCAACTCCAAGGCGCAGGAGCTCTACGACCGCCAGCACGCCGACGTCATCCTCGACGTGCCCTCGTCGGCGGCGGCGCTCGCGGTGGCGGGGGTCGCCAAGGGCAAGAAGAAGATCTTCATGGACATCGGCGCCGCCACCACCGAGCTCGAAGGCGCCCAGTGCAACAAGTACACGTTCCACTACGGGTACAACACCTACATGCTGGCCCACGGCACCGGCGAAACGGTCACCAAGGACGGGTCGAAGAACTGGTACATCGTCTACCCGGACTACGCCTTCGGGCAGGACATGCAGAAGAACTTCACCGCGGCCGTGAAGGGCGCCGGGGGCACGGTCATCCAGAGCGACCCCGCGCCGTTCCCGAACGACAACTTCTCCACGTTCCTGCTGAAGGCGCCGGGTCTCAGCCCGAAGCCCGAGGTGCTCGGCACCATGCAGGCCGGCGGTGACCTGGTCAACCTGGTGAAGCAGTACAACGAGTACAAGCTGCGCGACAAGGGCATCGGCCTGGCGGTCGGGCTCATGTTCATCACCGACATCCACTCGCTCGGCCCTGACGCGCTCGCCGGCACCAAGTTCACCGACGCGTGGTACTGGAACACCACCCCCGAGAACCGTGCCTGGGCCGACAAGTTCCAGGCCAAGGTCAACAAGCGGCCGAGCTTCCCCAACGCCGCGAACTACTCCGCCGCCACGCAGTACCTGGAGGCCGTGCAGCGCGCCGGGACCGACGGTTCGGACGCGGTGGTCAAGGAGCTGGAAGGCTTCAAGTTCCAGGACGTCTTCGCCCGGAACGCCACGATCAGGGCCCAGGACCACCTGCTCCTGCACGACGTCTCGCTCGCCCAGGTGAAGCCGTCGAGCGAGGTCAAGGAGCCCTGGGACTACGAGAAGATCCTCAGCACCATCCCCGCCGACCAGGCCTTCCTGCCCGCCGACCCCGCCTGCATGCTCTGAGCCCGTCCGGGCGCGGCCACCCCGCGCCCGGGTTCCGAGCCCCGGCCGGGGTACTCCGGCCGCACGCCCCACGGCGGGGCCGCCCGCCCCCGCCCGTCCCCTTGGAGGTCACCGTGCTTCAACAGGCGTTCAACGGCCTGGTGGGTGGCGCCTTCTACGCCCTGCTCGCCCTCGGCCTCGCCGTCATCTTCGGCATGCTGGGCGTCGTCAACTTCGCCCACGGTGCCTTCTACATGCTCGGCGCGTTCGGCTCCTACGTGCTGCTGGACTCGTTCGGCGTGAACTTCTGGGTCGCGCTGGTAGCGGTCCCCATCGTGCTCGGCCTGGCGGGCATCGTGCTGGAGCGGCTGTTCATCCGGCGGCTGGCGCCGCTGGACCCGCTGTACAACTTCCTGTTCACCTTCGGCCTGGCGCTGGTCCTGCAGGACCTCGTCAAGCGGGAGTACGGCGTGCAGTCGCAGCCCTACCCCCGCCCCGAGCTGCTGTCGGGCACCGTCGACCTGGGGTTGTTCGGCTACCCGGCCTACCAGGTGTTCGTGCTGGCCGTCTCGGTCGTCGTCTGCGCCGCGGTCTGGGTGGTCCTGACCCGCACCCGCGTGGGCATGATCGTGCGCGCCGCGACCGAGCGGCCCGAGCTGACGCGGGCCCTCGGCATCGACGTCGGACGCTGGGTCACCCCGGTCTTCGGGTTCGGCATCGCGCTGGCCGGGCTCGCCGGAGTGCTCGCCGCCCCGATGCGCGCGGTCAACCCGCTCATGGGAGGCGACCTGATCATCACGGTCTTCGCGGTCGTGGTCATCGGCGGGCTCGGGTCGATCTTCGGCTCGGTGGCGGCCGGTTTCGCGATCGGGCTGATCTCCGCGCTCGGCAACCTTTACATACCCGCCCTGTCCCAGACGCTGGTGTTCATCCTGATGGCCGTCGTGCTGCTCTGGCGGCCCGCCGGCCTGTTCGGGCGCGAGGAGGCGCTGTCGTGATCCTTTCCCGGCTGGCCGCGAGGCCGATCCTGCTCGTCGCCGGGCTGTTCCTCGCCCTGGTCCTGCCTTGGATGGTCTATCCTCCGGTGGCGCTGGACATCGCCTGCTGGGCGCTGTTCGCCGCCGCGCTCGACCTGCTGCTCGGCTTCACCGGGCTGCTGTCCTTCGGGCACGCAGCGTTCTGGGGCGGCGCCGCGTACGTCTCCGGCCTCATCGCGCTGCACAGCGGGCTGCCCTTCCCGGTCGCCGTGCTCGGCGGCGCGGCGTTCGCGGCCGTGCTCGCGGTGCCCATCGGCTACCTGTCCGTACGTCTGCGCGGCATCTACTTCGCGATGGTCACCCTGGCCTTCGCGCAGATGGTCTACTTCGTGGTCAACCAGTGGCGCGACCTGACGGGCGGCGAGAACGGCCTGCAGGGCGTCCCGCGCGAACTGCTCGGCCTGGACCTGTCGGACTCGTTCGTCTTCTACTACGCCGGGCTGCCCCTGGTCCTCATCGGGTTCGTCTCGGTGTGGCGCGTCGTCCGATCGCCGTTCGGCAGGGTCCTGGTCTCGATCAGGGACAACCCGGCCCGCGCGCGGGCCCTCGGCTACCCGGTCCAGCGCTACAAGCTCCTGGCCTTCGTCCTGTCGGCCGGGCTGTCCGGGCTGGCCGGGGGGCTCTTCGCCATCGGCCACGGCTTCGCCTCGCTGGAGAGCGTGTACTGGACCACGTCCGGGCAGGCCGTGATGATGGTCGTCCTCGGCGGCATCGGCACGCTGTGGGGCGGCGTCATCGGCGCGGCCCTGGTCGTCGAGCTGAACGACTACCTGGTGACCGCCGGGTTCGAGGGCATCGGCATCGTCACGGGCACGATCTTCGTGGTCGTGGTGCTGGTGTTCCGGCGGGGCATCTGGGGAACGGCACGCCACCTGCTGGAGGCGCGCTCCGGTGGCCGCCGGCCCGGGGAGCCCGGCTCCGCGGGCGCTCCGAACGGGGCGCCCGCCCCCAGTCAGGGCGTCGGCTCGCCGGTGTAAGCCCTGACCCCCTATCGCTGTTCGAATAGCTCGTCGCATTACCGTACTTCTAGGAGCAACTGCTGTGGTTTCAACGAGCGTGACCGCCGGGAAGGTGGCCGAGGTGGATCTGACCGGCCGGCGTGCATTGGTGACGGGCGGAGCGAGCGGCATCGGCCGGGCCTGCGCCCGGCGGCTGGCCGGCGCGGGCGCGGAGGTGGTGATCCTCGACGTCCGCGAGGAGGTGGCGCGCGAGGCCGCCGAAGAGATCGGCGGGCTGGCGCTGGCCGCCGACCTGACGGACCTGGCGGCCGTCGACGCGCTCGACTGCGGGGGCGTGGACATCCTGGTCAACAACGCCGGCTTCCAGCACGTCGCCCCGATCACCGAGTTCCCGCCGGAGATCTTCTCCGCGATCCTCAAGATCATGGTCGAGACGCCGTTCCGGCTGGCCAGGCGGACCCTGCCGGGGATGTACGAGCGCGGCTGGGGCCGGGTGATCAACATCTCTTCGGTGCACGGGCTGCGCGCCTCGCCGTACAAGGTCGCCTACGTCACGGCCAAGCACGCCCTGGAAGGGCTGTCCAAGGTGATAGCCCTGGAGGGGGCTCCGCACGGGGTCACCTCCAACTGCGTGAACCCCGCCTACGTGCGCACGCCGCTGGTCGAGGAGCAGATCGCCGACCAGGCCCGTGTCCACGACCTCGACCCCGACCAGGTCGTGGAGCAGATCATGCTGGCCCCTGCCGCGATCCGCCGGCTGATCGAGCCGGAGGAGGTCGCCGAGAGCGTCGCCTACCTCTGCTCGCCGCAGGCATCCATGATCACCGGAGCGTCGCTCACCATCGACGGCGGATGGACCGCGCGCTAGCGCCGCCCATAGCGCATCGGGGGATAAACCGTGATCAAGGGGACAATGAACCCCATGAGCTGCACCGTCTTTCTCGAACTGCTCGCCCGGGAGGCTCCGCCGGTCGAGTTCGAGGCCCCACTGGTCGAAGCCCGCGCCGCCGGAGCCGCCCCCGAGGTTCTCGCCGAGCTCGACCGTGCCAAGCTCGCCGCCCTGCGCGTGCGCGCCCTGCTGGAGCACCGCGCCCGCCGCGAGGCCGAGCTGTCGGCGCTGTTCGAGACCGCCGGCGACCTGGCCGGGCTCCGTGACGTGGGCGCCGTGCTGGAAGCCATCGTCCGGCGGGCCCGCAGGCTGCTGCACGCGGACATCTCCTACATGACGCTGCACGACGCCGACCGCGGCGACACCTACATGAGGGTCACCGACGGCTCGGTGTCGGCGGCCTTCCGCGCCCTGCGGCTGCCGATGGGCGCAGGGCTCGGCGGCCTGGTCGCCCAGACCGGCACGCCCTACACCAGCCCGGACTACTTCGCCGACGAGCGGTTTCGCCACCGCACCCACATCGACGTCGCCGTCAAGGAGGAGGCGCTGGTCGCCATCCTCGGGGTGCCGATGCGGCTGGGCGCCCAGATCATCGGCGTGCTGTTCGCCGCCAACCGCAGCGCCCGTCCCTTCGCGCAGGAGGAGGTGGCGCTGCTGGCCTCGCTCGCCGCGCACGCCGCCGTCGCCCTGGACAACGCCCGCCTGCTGGAGGAGACGCGTACGGCGCTCGGCGAGCTCAGCGCGGCCAACCGGCTCATCCAGGCGCGCAGCGCGGCCGTGGAGCGGGCGGCGCAGGCCCACGACCGCATGACCGGCCTGGTCGTCCGGGGCGGCGGGGTGGAGGACGTCGCGGCCGTCGTGACCGACATCCTCGGCGGCGCGCTCATGGTGCTCGACGCGGACGGGCGCAGGCTCGCGGCCGTCGGCTCCGTCGGCGACCTGGACGAGGCCGAGGTGGCGGGCGCCGCCGCCGCCTCCGGGGGCCTCGGCCGCACCGTGCAGCGCGGCGACCTGTGGGTGGCCTCGGTGGCCTCGGGAGCCGAGATCCTCGGCACGCTGGTCCTGCGCACCCCCGACGAGGTGTCCGGCGCCGACCAGCGGATCCTGGAGCGCGCCGCCCTGGTCACCGCACTGCTCCTGCTCTTCCGCCGCACCGCCGCCGCGGCCGAGGGCAGGGTGCGCGGAGAGCTCCTGGACGACCTCCTCACCGGCAGGGACGTCCACTCCGACGCCCTGTACGGCCGGGCGCGGCTGCTCGGGGTCGACCTCGACGCCCCGCACATCCTGGTCGTCGCCCGGCATCGCGCGGGGGACCCGGGGCCCCGGCAGCGCACGGCGTTCTGGGCCTCCTCCGACGCCGCCTCGCGGCACGGGCTGGTGGCCGCCCGGGGCGAGGAGACCATCCTGCTGCTGCCCGGCGTCAATCCGGGGGCGGCGGCCCAGCGGGTCGCCAAGGAGCTCGGCGGGTCCCTCGGGACGCCGGTCACGGCGGGGGCCGCGGGCCCGGTCCAGGGCCCGGCCGCCGTGGCGGGCGCCTACCGCGAGGCCCGGCGCTGCGCGGAGGCCATGCTCGCGCTCGGGCGCGCGGGGGAGGGGGCGGGCTGCGACGAGCTGGGGTTCGTCGGCCTGCTCATCGGCCAGGACCGGGACGTCGCCGGATTCCTGGAGTCGGCGCTCGGGCCCGTCCTCGCCTACGACCGGCGGCGCGGCACCACGCTCGTCCAGACCCTGGACACCTACTTCGCCGCCGGATCCAGCCTGTCGCGCACGGCCGAGCGGCTGCACATCCATGTCAACACCGTCACCCAGCGCCTCGACCGGGTCGGAAGGCTCCTCGGCGACGGCTGGCAGGCGCCGGACCGGGCCCTGGAGATCCACCTCGCCCTCCGCCTCAACCGCCTGCGCCCGCTGAACCGCCACGAACCCCCGAGCGAATGAGACGCATCTCACGTATCGCTGTCGCAATAAGTCGACGAGATTGCGCAATATTGCCGGAGTGTTAACCATCCACCGGTTGCTCCGGCCGGACGGGTCCGGCATGGCGCGGATGCCTTATGGCGGCGGGTGTTCCGCTCCCGCGGAGCTTTGTTCGGTCTCTAGCTGTGGTGATGCGCGGAGGCCGGGAGATCTCCCGGCCGGGGCTCTCCAGCGGGGCGCGACCGGCCTTCCCATAGCCGATGGCTATGGTGTCAGCGGCTTGCGTCGCTTTTTGCCGTATGCTTGCGGGCGTGACGCGTCGACTTGCGGAAGTTGCTAAGAAGGTCGGGGTCAGCGAGGCCACGGTCAGCCGGGTGCTGAACGGCAAGCCCGGGGTGTCCGACTCCACCCGCGCGGCCGTGCTGACCGCGCTGGACGTGCTGGGATACGAGCGGCCGACGCAGCTGAGAGGCGAGCGCGCCCGGCTGGTCGGCCTCGTGCTGCCCGATCTCGGCAACCCGATCTTCCCCGCCCTCGCGGAGGTGGTCGGAGGCGCCCTCGCGCAGCGCGGCTTCACCCCCGTGCTGTGCACGCGCACGGCCGGAGGGCTCTCCGAGGCCGACTACGTCGAGATGCTGCTGGAGCAGCAGGTCTCCGGGGTGGTCTTCGCCGGCGGGCACTACGCCGAGGCCGACGCGCCCCACGAGCACTACCACCGGTTCCTCGGGCTGGGGCTGCCCGTCGTCCTGGTCAACGCCGCGGCCGGCAGCCTCGACTTCCCGCGCGTGTCGACCGATGACGCGGTCGCGGTGGAGCAGGCGTTCAGCCACCTGATCTCGCTCGGCCACGAGCGCGTCGGCCTGGTGCTCGGCCCGGAGGACCACGTCCCCTCGCGGCGCAAGCTCAAGGCGTTCACCCTGGCGGCGCGGCGCGCGGGGCTGGAGATCGGCCCTGGCGCCGTCGAGCGCAGCCTGTTCTCCCTCGAAGGCGGCCAGGCCGTGGCCACGCGGCTCGTCCGCGAGGGCGTCACCGGCATCATCTGCGCGAGCGACCCCCTGGCCCTCGGCGCGATCCGCGCGGTGCGCCGCCTCGGCCTGTCGGTGCCGCAGGACGTCTCCGTCGTCGGCTTCGACGACTCCTCCTTCATGAACTGCACCAACCCGCCGCTGACCACGGTGCGCCAGCCCATCGAGGCGATCGGCCGCGCCGCGGTGACCCTGCTGGTCAACCAGATCGAGGGGGCTCCGCCGGCCGCCGAGGAGCTGCTCTTCGAGCCCGAGCTCGTCGTCCGCGGCTCCACCGCGCCGGCCAAGGTACGGGCGCTGGCGGCCTGAGGGCCGGTGGCGGGGCCCTCAGTCCTTGAGGCTCTGCTCGGCGAGCCGCTGGGTGAGGTGCTCGCGCATCTGCTGCGCGACCGGGGCGTCCATCTTGTCGGTCAGCGCGAGCGCCTGGGTCAGCGAGTCCTGCGCCGCCTCGCCGTCGCCCGCCGCCTGTTGCGCGTCGCCCAGCCTGATCAGCGTCCTGGCCTCCTGGAGCGGCATGTGCATCTGCCTGAACAAGGTGAGCGCCTGCTCCAGATGGATGACCGCCTGGGGCGCGTCGTCCCGGGTCTTGGCCAGCTCACCGAGGCCGAGCTGGACCCGTGCCTCCACGAGGTGCTCGCTGGAGGTGCTCGCCAGCATCAGCGAGCGTTGCAGCGCGCTCTCGGCCTCGGGGAGCTCCCGTCGCCGGAGCCGGGCGACGCCGAGCCCGTGCAGGGCGTACGCCTCTCCGGTGGGGTCGCCGATGTTGCGCACCACGTTGAGCGCCTCCTCGAACACCTCCACCGCCAGCGCCGGCTGGTCCGACTGGAGGTAGGTGTGGCCGATGCGGTGCAGCACCTGCGCCTCGACCCTCCTGCTGCCGCTCCGGCGGCTCAGCTCCAGTGCCTCTGAGAGCAGGCGCTGCGCGCCGGGCAGGTCGTCGAACTCCAGGCGGAGCTGGGCCAGGTTGTGCAGCACGTACGCCGAGGCGACCTGGTCCCCGTTGCTGCGGAAGATCTCCAGAGCCCGCCTGTAGTGGGCCTCGGCGTCGGCGAACCTCCCGCTCAGCCGGTCGAGGAACCCGATGTTGCGGATGACCAGGGCCGTCCCCTGGCTGTCACCGACCTCCTCGAACAGCTGGACCGCCGCCTCGAAGTCGCAGCGCGCGTCGCCGAACCGCTGCTCGGTGATGTAGAGCGAGCCCCGGGAGTAGAGCATCGCCGCCTGACCGCACCTGTCCTGCGCCTGCCGGGTGGCCGTCAGCGCGATCTGGTGGGTCTCGCGCCAGTCGTCGAGGTACACGCGCGACTCGAAGAGCGTCACCGAGCTGATCGCCAGGTCCCAGCACAGGTCGACGAACCCGGCCTGCGCCGCCTGGCGTATGCCGGACACGAGCATGGAGCGCTCGCGCTCGTACCACTGGAGGGGTGAGGCGACCAACTGGTCGACCAGCTTGGCCGGAAGCGGCCACCTGGGGGCCTGGCTGTGGATCTGGACGTAGTCTCCGCCGTACTCCCGGCGGTGCGCCGCCTCGGCGAGGAACAGCAGCCCGCCGAGGACGCGCGCCAGGGCCGCGTTGCGCTCGCCGGCGGTCTCCTCGGCCGCCAGGCGCTCCCGGGCGAACACGCGGATGAGGTCGTGGAAGCGGTACTGGCTGTGCACGCCGTACCCGACGCCCGTGGTCTCGATGAGCTGCGCGTCCGCCAGGTCGTCGAGCAGGTCCTGCGCGGTGACCAGGGGCTGGTCGAGCAGGGCCGCGCTGACCCAGGCGGAGAAGATCTGGGCGTCCAGGATCGTCAGGCGGCGGAACAGCCGCCGGGCGTCCTCACCGACGCTGTCGTAGGTCAGGGAGATGCTGGCGCGGATCCCCATCTCGCCGTGCTTGAGCTCGTCGAGCCTGCGGGTCTCGTCCTCCAGGCGGCTGACGAGCTGCTCGATGCTCCAGTGGGGACGGGCCGACAGGCGCGCCCCGGCGATGCGGAGCGCGAGCGGCAGGTGGCCGCACAGCTCGGACAGGGCCTCGGCGGCCTCGATCTCCGACTGCACCCGCTCGATCCCGGCGATGCGGGAGAGCAGGTTCACCGACTGGTCGGAGTCGAAGGTCCCCACGTCCACGTGGACGGCGCCCGCCAGCCCCGCGAGGCGGCTGCGGCTCGTGATGATGACCGCAGAGGACGGGTTTCCGGGGAGCAGGGGGAGCACCTGGCTCTCGCTGCCCGCGTCGTCGAGGACGATCAGCATCCTGCGGTCGGCGAGCATCGCGCGGTACATCTCGGCTCGTTCCTCAAGGCCGTCGGGTATCGCGGTGCCGGACACGCCGAGCACGCGCAGGAACCGCTCCAGCACCTGCATGGGGCTGGTGGGGCGGGACGCGGCGCCGTGCAGGTCGGCGAAGAGCTGGCCGTAGGGAAAGCGCTCGCCCACACTGTGGGAGGCGTGGATCGCGACGGTGGTCTTGCCGACGCCGGGCTTGCCGACGATCACGATGATGGGCACGGCGAACCGCGAGCGGTCCTCGGTGGCGAGCATCAGCCGCTGCCGGATGTCCTCGATCTGCTTGGCGCGGCCGGTGAAGTCGGCGATGTCGGTCGGCAGCATTCCCGGGATGCCGGGGACCGTCGGGGCCGGCTGGATCTCCACCTTCTCCGGCACCGGGGGCGCGGGCGGGTCGAGGCTCTCGTCGGAGGTGAGGATCGCGTGTTCGAGCTGCTGCAGCCGCTCGTTGGGCTCGATGCCCAGTTCCTCGATCATCGTGCGGCGGGCGTTGCGGTAGACCTGCAACGCCTCGGCCTGCCGTCCCGATCGGTACAGCGCCGTCATCAGCTGGCCGCGAAGCCGTTCACGCAGGGGGTACTCGTCGGTGAGCTCGGTCAGCTCGCCGACCAGCTCGTGGTGCCGGCCGAGGTCCAGCTCCAGCTGGATGCAGTCCTCGTTGGCGGTGACGCGGTTCTCGGTGAGCCTGCTCGCCGCCGACTGCACGAGCCTGCTGTCGATTCCGTCGAGGGCGGGCCCGCGCCACAGCGACAGCGCCTCGCGGTAGTGCTTGATCGCCTCGTTGACGTTGCGGGCCTCGCGGGCGTGCCGGGCCCGCAGGGTCAGGCTCTCGAAGCGCTGGGCGTCGATCTGGTCGGCGGCGACCCGGATCGCGTATCCGAGCGACTGGGTGGAGATGATGTCCGGGTTGCCGTGGGCGGCGAACAGGCGGCGGAGGGACGAGATGCAGATCTGCACCTGGGCGCGGGCCGTGGTGGGGGGCTCGTCGCCGTAGATGGCCTCCATGAGCCGGCCGATGGTGACGACCCGGTTCACGTCGAGCAGGAGGACCGCGAGCACGATCTGCTGTCGGATTCCCCCGAGATCCAGCCGGCGATCGCCCTCGGTCGCTTCGAGAGCTCCCAGAATCCCGAATTCCACCTGCATCTCCTCGCATGAAAAGCTCGCGGCCCGTTCCGGAAGTTCGCTCACCCTCCGATGCGAGAGGTACCAGGTGCGTGGTCCAGGAGATCCACCCCGTAGTAAACATCGGCATTGGCCGTCCGTGACACTGTGCGCAGATACTGTCGGGCGCGAGCTGGTCACATATGGCGATGTCACTTATGTCTGGATCGTACTACTATACGAGGTTCGGATCTATAGAGAGTGTGCGAATAATTTCTGAATCCGCATACTTATTTGCGCGTGCAACCATCTGAGGGTGCCGGGTCGGGATCCGAACTGTGATATGTCCCGGTATAGGGTAGTTTTCGGGGAGCTTGTCAGGGGCTCTGGTAAACCAGGTGACGTGTGGGAGAAGTGGTCCGGCGAGGCCGGATGCGGACACGGGAGCCGCGACGTGGCTCCGGACGGCTCAGCCCCAGGGAGTGTTGCCGCCGGCGGCCCTCAGCGTGGGCCGGGACGCTTTTGTGCCTGATGGGGACGCCGTGAGCGAGGGGAACCCCGCGCGGGCCGTGACCGCTGCGGGAAAGGCTCCGGCGCCGGCGATGGAGGCGGATAGGGAGCCCCGGCGGCAGTTGTGAGCGCTCATTTCGCTGACCTCTTCGTGGTGTCGCAGTGGAGTGTTTGTCAGCCGATCGGCTGGAACACCGTCAACGTAGAAAGCGCCACCATTCGGTTCTTATCGGATCTCTTCTCGCCTGGCATCTGTCCAGGTCACGACGCATATCGGCGATTTCTCATGTTTCGCCCAGATTGTCGGATGGGGGTCTTCGCCGGGGTGCCGGGAGGGGTGCGAAAGCGGTGTGACCTGCGGCGGGATGTCCCGGGGCGGCGTCGAGTGATAGCCGTGAATAGCCGGGCGAAAGTGAACCGATAGCGGCCTGCGGCACTCTGACGCGCAGGCCGGGACTGGCCGGTGCCACCGGCATCTTCCTGCCCCCGGATACGCATGCGCGTCGGGCCGGGGACGGCGGGCCGGGTGGACGACCTCTTCGCCGGGCTGCTCGCGCGCGCGTCGCGCGGACGGCGCCGGCGACCGGCGCGCCGGCCGCGATGGCGCTTGGAGCTGTCCGTCTTGGCGGGCCGGCAGATAGGTGTTCTTGACATGAGTATTACTGCGCAAGCGTTGGACGGCGTTTACGGCCGCTCGGCCGCCGGCGTGCGTGCGCGCCTGGAGCGGGACGCCCACGGCGGCTGGCAGGATCTGGCCGACGCGGAGACCGACAGCGAGGGCCGGATATGCGAATGGCGAGACAAGAAACTCGACCGCGGTCTTTATCGCATCAGGTTCGACAGCGACTACTACTTCGTCGGCCTGGGGCTGAGTGCGGCCTATCCGGAGATAATCGTGACTTTCCGAATGCAGGATGAGACCGACGCCTACCAGATTCAGGTGATGCTTTCCCCGTATTCGTATTCCACTCATTTCAGGATCGCGTGATCGACGGTATTCGAGCTGTGGCCCGTCCCGGCCTCCGTCGTCCCGAGCGAGGCGCGGCGCCCGGGGTGGTCCAGGCGGAGAAGGGAATCCGACAGTGACGACCCCCGGCATTCCGAGCGCGGCGGACACCGCGCACGCCCCGAAGGCGGGCAGGCCTCCGGCCGCCCGCTACCACCCGTCCACGCCCGTGGACCTCCCCGGCCGCCTCTGGCCGGACAGGACCATCGCCTCGGCTCCGCGCTGGGTCTCCACCGACCTGCGCGACGGCAACCAGTCGCTGGCCAACCCCATGACCCCCGACCGCAAGATGGCGATGTTCGACCTTCTTGTGCGCATGGGGTATCGGGAGATCGAGGTCGGGTTCCCGGTGGCGAGCCAGGACGACTTCGCGTTCGTGCGCAGGCTGATCGAGCGCGACCTGATCCCCGACGACGTGCGCGTCTCGGTCCTGGTGCAGGCGCGTGACGAGCTGATCAGGCGCACGGTGGAGAGCCTCGAAGGCGCCCCGCGCGCCACGATCCACCTGTACAACGCCACCTCGCCGCTGTTCCGGCGCGTGGTGTTCGGGATGAACCGCGACGAATGCAAGGACCTCGCGGTACAGGGAACCCGGCTGGTCATGAAATATGCGGACAAGTTGCTGAGCGGGTGTGACCTGGGTTTCGAGTATTCACCCGAGCTCTTCAACGACACGGAGCTCGATTTCTCCCTGGAGGTCTGCGAGGCCGTGATGGACGTCTGGCGGCCGGGGCCCGGGCGCGAGATCATCCTCAACTTCCCCACGACCGTCGAGCGCTCGCTGCCCAACGTGTTCGCCGACCAGATCGAGTGGCTGGACCGCAGCCTCTCCCGGCGGCGGCACGTCTGCCTGTCGATCCATCCCCACAACGACCGCGGCACGGGCGTCGCGTCGTCGGAGCTGGCCCTGCTGGCCGGGGCACAGCGCATCGAGGGCTGCCTGTTCGGCAACGGGGAGCGGGCCGGAAACGTCTGCCTGGTCACGCTCGGGCTCAACCTGCTGACCCACGGCGTCGACCCGGGCATCGACTTCTCCGACCTCGACGGGGTCCGCCGCACGGTGGAGTACTGCAACGAGATCCAGGTCCACCCCCGCCACCCGTACGGCGGCGACCTGGTCTACACCTCCTTCTCGGGCTCGCACCAGGACGCGATCAAGAAGGGCTTCGACGCCATGGAGAAGGCCGCGGGCGAGGCGGGGGTCCGGGCGGGAGAGCTCCCCTGGGAGATGCCGTACCTGCCGCTCGACCCCCGGGACGTCGGCCGCACGTACGAGGCGGTGGTCCGGATCAACAGCCAGTCGGGCAAGGGCGGCGTGGCGTACGTCATGAGCGCGCGGCACGGGATGAACCTGCCGCGCCCGTTGCAGGTCGACTTCGTCGGCGCGGTCCAGGAGATCGCCGACGCCGAGGGCGGGGAGATCACCCCCGACCGGGTCAAGCGGATCTTCGACCGGCGGTACGTGGAGTACCCCCTGCTCCCCATCCCGCTCGTCTTCACCGGCGAGCCCGTGACGGCCGAGCTCCACATCGACGGCGAGCGGTTCGACGTCGGCGGCGCGCGGTCGGACTCGGTCCGCGAGGTGCGGGGCGCGCTCGCGCGGTGGGGCGTGGACGTACGTGCCGTGCACCGCACCGCGTGTCCCCCCGCCGTGAGCCGGGAGGCCGAAGGGTGCGCGGTCGTCTACGCCGAGTGCCGGGTCGGCGGAGGCACGTTCTGGGGCGCGGGCGTCGACCGCGACGTGGAGGCGGCCTCGCTGTCGGCGGTGCGCTCGGCCGTCACCCGGGCCCGGCTCGACGCCGTGCCCGGCACCTCCCCGGCCGGGGCCGTGGCGCCCTCGCAGGTCGCGGCCGAGGCCGTGCCGGCCCAGGCGGGCAAGCCCGCCGACCACGGCGTGCCCGCGCCGCGTCCGTCCCGTCCGTCGATGGCCTCGCGGCGATAGCCGCGCGATAAGGGCTGGAAGGCGCCGAAGCCTAACGTGGCCATTGTTAGAAAAAACGGACAAGTACGGACAATCGGAAAGGCGCCACGATCATGCGGCGAGTTCGGCTGGGAAACGACGTGTTGTGCGCGATTCATTGGATCCGCTCACATCGTTGGTCCTCAAGGCTGTGCTTCTGATCCGCGGCGACATGTGAAATTCGTCGGGAAAAAGGGAGGCTCGTCATGAGCCTGATCGAACGACAGGAGGCACTTGCCTCCCTGGAGGGCCTACTCGCCAGCGCCATCATGGGAAAGGGCCGGGTCGCCCTGGTAAGCGGTACCGTCGCCACCGGTAAGAGCGAGTTGCTGCACAGCTTCGCCGAGCAGGCCGCCGAGCTGGGCGCGCTGCCCATCACGGCGACGGGCTCGCTCGCCGAGAGGGACCTGCCGCTCGGCGTCCTTGGCCAGCTCATCCAGGACGCCCCGCTGGTCCTTGAGGAGCGTGAGCGCGCCATGGCCCTGCTGCGGGAGGGCGCCCGCACCGTCACGTCGTCCGGTCCCGAGACCGACACCCTGAAGCAGGTCGACGCGCAGATCGTGCACGCCCTGTGCACCGTGCTGCTCGAACTGTCAGAGCGCTACCCCCTGATGATCGTGGTCGACGACGTGCACCACGCCGACCGGGCGTCGCTGCTCTGCCTGGCCTACCTGTCGCGCCGGGTGCGGTTCGCCTCCATCGTGGCGGTGTTCAGCCACTCCACCCACGGGCGCTACGCCGAGACCTCCTTCCCGACCGAGCTGCTCCGCCAGCCCCACTGCCGCCGCGTCCAGCTCGCCCCGCTGTCCCAGGCCGGGGTGATGAGCCTGGTGGCCGAGCAGCTCGGGACCCAGGGCGCCGAGCGGTTCGCCGGCGAGTGGTACGCGCTCAGCGGCGGCAACCCGCTGCTCGCCGCCGGGCTGGTGGAGGACTACCAGGCCGCCACACGGGCCGCGGGAGAGCCCCCCGCCGAGCTCGTCCCCGGGGACGGATACGGGCAGGCCGTCCTCGCCTGCCTGCACCGCGCCGACCCGAAGATGCTCCAGGTCGCGTGGGGGCTCGCGATCCTCGGTGAGCCCGGATCCCTCGACCAGCTCCTGGACGTCGGCCCCGACTTCGTGTCCCGCGAGCTCCAGGCCCTCTCCACCGCCGGGCTGCTCACCATGGGCCGCTTCCGCCACGAGGCGGCCCGCGCGGCCGTACTGGCCGAGCTCGACCCCGGCGAGCGGGGCACGCTGCACCGCCGCGCCGCGGAGCTGGCCTACGACAGCGGCGGCTCGACCACGGTGATCGCCGAGCACCTTCTCCACGCCGGGCGCGTCGACGACCGCTGGGCGGTCGACGTCCTGGAGGACGCCGCCCGGCACGCGCTGCGCGACGGCCGCGTCGAGGCCGCCGTGGACTACCTCCGCCTGGCCTGCCGGATCAGCACCGACGACCACCAGCGGGTGAGGATCACCACCGCGCTCATGCGCGCCGAGTGGCGGATCAACCCGAGCACGCCCACCGGCCACTTCCCCGAGCTGACCGACGCGCTCCACCGGGGGCAGCTGCGGGGCAGCGACGCGGTGGTGCTGGCCAAGGCCCTGATGTGGCACGGCCGGTTCGACGACGCGCAGGACGTGCTGAAGCACCTCAGCGAGTCGGGCGAGAAGCTGGACGCCGACACCGTGACCGAGCTCGTGGTCACCCGCCCCTGGCTGCGCTGCTCCTACACCCCGTTCCTCTCCCAGCTTCCCCAGGTGACCGGCGAGCAGTCCCGCGCCGCCATCCTGTCGGTGGCGGCCTACCGGCGCCTTGAGTCGGCGATCACGCTCGCCGCCGTGCTGACCAGGGGGCCACGCGACGAGATCGTGGCCGTGGTCGAGCGGATCCTGCGCAGCTCCCGCCTCGACGAGATGTCGATGGACACCGTGGAGAGCGCCCTGCTCGCCCTCACCTACGGCGGACGGCCCGACAAGGCGGCGCCGTGGTGCGACCTGTTCATCGACGAGGCCTCCTCCAGGCACGCCCCGAGCAGGCGGGCACGGCTGTCGGCGATCAGGGCCGAGATCGCGCTCCGCCAGGGCGACATGCTCGGCGCCGAGTTCCACGGCCGCCTCGCCCTGGACATCATCCCGCTGAGCGGCTGGGGCGTCGCCGTCGGCGGCCCGCTGTCCAGCCTCGTGATCGCCTCCACCGCCATGGGCAACCACGACGCCGTCAACGAGCTGCTCGACCAGCCCGTGCCGGACGCCATGTTCCAGACCCGGTGGGGACTGCACTACCTGCACGCCCGGGGCCGCTACAGCCTGGCCACCGACCACGCCCAGCTCGCGCTGCGGGACTTCCAGCGGTGCGGGGAGCTGATGGGCAGGTGGGACCTCGACGTGCCCTGGCTGATCCCGTGGCGGACCGAGGCGGCCGAGGCGTGCCTGCGGCTCGGACGGCCCGACCAGGCCCGCCGCCTGGTGGAGGAGCAGATCAGGCGCT
>NZ_JBEZFH010000048.1:0-38502 GCF_040649355.1 Sphaerisporangium sp. NPDC049002
CGGCCGCGACCGCCACGGAGATCGCCAGAGTCGAGTCACCGCCGGTGTACGCGCTCGTCGAGCACATGCTGACCTTGAGCGACAACGACGTCGCCGAGGCGCTGGCCCACCTCGTCGCGCTCAAGGAGGGCAAGCCGGGCACCTTCACCGGTGTCTCGCAGGCCGTCCAGGGGACGCTGAAGAGGCTCGGCGTGGGTGACGGCGTCACCGTCTACGACGGGAGCGGGCTGTCCACCCGCAACCGCATCACGCCCACCGCGCTCGCCCGCCTGATCGCCCTGTCGGCCTCGCCCGCCAACCCGCGCCTGCACGCCCTCATCAGCGGGTTGCCGATCGCCGGGTTCACCGGCACGCTCGGCCACCGGTACGGCAAGCAGGACACCAAGGCCGCGGCGGGAGTGGTACGGGCCAAAACGGGCACGTTGAACGGGGTGAACACCCTGACGGGTCTCGCCAGGACGGCCGACGGCCGGTTGGTGGCCTTCGCTTTCATGGCCGACAACGTGCCTGACCCGGACGGGGCTGTGGCGGCGCTCGACCGGATGGCCGCACTCGTCTCCGGGTGCGGTTGCTCATAACCGCGCCGCACGACGTACGGTGGTGAACATGCAGGTGATCGACTGGGATCTGGCCGTAACTACCGGTGTACGCCTTGTCCGACCTGGGCCGCAGGTGAGCCGGGACGAGGCCAGGCACGCTGTCACCGAGCTCAGGCGGCTGTCGCGCGAGGCCGAAGGGCACGTGCAGGAGTTCGCCCGCATCGACGGGGCCGCGTCGCCCGAGGAGGCCACTGTCGTGGACCGTCCCGGGTGGATCCGCGCCAACGTCGAAGGTTTCCGTGTCGTCCTCGAACCGCTGACCGAGCGCATGAGCTCCGGCCGCACGCAGATCCCCGCCATCGTGGGCGCGGTCGGCTCCCGCGTGACCGGCGTGGAGGTCGGCGCGGTGCTGGCCTTCCTCGCCTCGCGCGTGCTCGGGCAGTACGAGCTGTTCCTGCCGCCGGACCCCAGCGGGCGGGCGCCCACGGGGCGGCTCACGCTGGTCGCGCCCAACATCGTGCACACCGAGCGCGAGCTCGGCGTGAACCCCCGTGACTTCCGGCTCTGGGTCTGCCTCCACGAGGAGACCCACCGGGTGCAGTTCACCGGAGTGACCTGGCTTCGCGAGTACGTCCGCGCGCAGATGACCGAGTTCCTGCTCGCCTCAGACCTCGACCTCGGCACCCTGCTCGAACGCATGCGCGCCGCCTCCGACGCCGTCGCCGACGCGCTCAAGGGCGGCGAGGGCAACCTCATCGACGCGATCCAGACGCCGGAGCAGAAGGAGATCCTCGACCGGCTCACGGCCGTGATGACGCTGGTCGAGGGGCACGGCGACTACGTCATGGACGCCGTCGGGCCCTCGGTCGTGCCGTCCGTGGCCGACATCCGCTCGAAGTTCCAGCACCGCAGGGAGGGCGGCTCCCGGTTCGACAGGACCATCAGGCGCCTGCTCGGCGTCGACCTGAAGATGAAGCAGTACGCCGAGGGGTCGGCGTTCGTGCGCAAGGTCGTCGACGAGGTGGGCATCGACGGGTTCAACCGCGTCTGGGGTTCGCCCGCCACGCTGCCGAACCACGCCGAGATCCAGAATCCCGAGCAGTGGATCTCCCGCGTCGTCCGCGCGCCCGAGCTACCGGCCGCCAACGGGCAGGGCTAGCTAGCCGCCCATCCCGGCTCACGGCCGTGCCGAGGCGCTCACTCCGGGGTGGCTGGTCGGGGGTGTCCTGGCCGCGGCGGACCCGGCGCGCTCACTCTGGCGCGGCTGGTCGGCGGGGTGCCCCGGCCGCACCACACTAGGAGCATGGGACCGCATCCCGCTGTGGCGGAGATCCGACGTGCCGTACGGCTCTCGCTCGCCGACGTGCCGCAGGGCTCCCTCGTGGTGGTCGCGTGCAGCGGCGGGAGCGACTCGCTGGCGCTCGCGGCCTGCCTGGGGTTCACCGCGCCCCGGCAGGGGCTGCGCGGCGGGCTCCTGACCGTCGACCACGGCCTGCAGGAGGGCTCGCGCGAGCGCGCGCGGGAGGTGGCGGGCCTGGCCGGCCGGTTCGGCCTGGAGCCTGCCGAGGCCCTCACCGTCACGGTGGGCAGGGCCGGCGGTCCTGAGGCCGCGGCGCGCGACGCCAGGTACGAGGCGCTCTCGCTGGCCGCGGAACGGCTCGGCGCGTCGGCGGTGCTGCTGGGGCACACGCGTGACGACCAGGCCGAGACCGTGCTGCTCCGGCTCTCCCGGGGAAGCGGCACCCGTTCGCTATCCGGCATGCCCGCGTCCTCGGGGATCTACCGGCGGCCCCTGCTCGGTGTCGCCCGGCGCACCACCAGGGCCGCGTGCGAGGCGCTCGGCCTCGTGCCCTGGGACGACCCGCACAACACCGACCCGGCGTACGCCCGGGTGCGGGTGCGGCACGACGTCCTCCCGGTGCTCGAACGGGCGCTTGGGCCCGGCGTGACGGAGGCGCTCGCTCGTACGGCGGCTCTGTGCAGGGACGACGCCGACGCGCTCGACGAATGGGCCGACGAGGTGTACGCCGAGCTCAGGGAAATCGGCGCCGGGCTGACGGTCGCCGGGCTGGAGGAACTGCCCGGCGCGGTGCGGCGGCGGGTGATCCAGCGGGCGGCCCTCGCGGCGGGCGCGACGGCGTCCGCGCTGGCGGCCGTCCACATCGAACAGGTCGACCGGCTGATCACCGAATGGCGCGGCCAGCGGGTGGTGGAGTTACCCGGGGGGATCGGAGTGGTCCGGCGGTATGGCACCCTGATATTCGCCAGCACCCTCTCATGAAGGAAACAACCCCAGGTGGACGCAGCCGACATGGGCATGGACCTGGAAAAGGTCCTCATCCCCGAGGAAGAGCTTCAGGCGAAGATCAAGGAGCTCGCCGGGCAGATCGACGCGGATTACGCGGGCAAGAACCTATTGATCGTCGGAGTTCTCAAGGGTGCGGTCATGATCATGGCCGATCTGGCGCGGGCCCTGCACATCGAGGTCCAGATGGACTGGATGGCCGTCTCGTCGTACGGCGCGGGCACCAAGTCGTCGGGCGTCGTCAGAACGCTCAAGGACCTCGACACCGACATCGCCGGGCGGCATGTCCTGGTGGTCGAGGACATCATCGACTCCGGGCTGACACTGTCGTGGCTGATCCACAACCTGCAGTCGCGTGACCCCGCCTCCGTGGAGATCTGCACCCTGCTCCGCAAGCCGGAGGCCGTGAAGGTGCCGATCGATGTGAAGTACGTCGGGTTCGACATCCCCAACGAATTCGTGATCGGGTACGGGCTCGACTATGCCGAGCGCTTCCGTAACCTGCCGTTCATCGGCACTCTGGCGCGCCATGTGTACGGGGCGGAGTAAGCCCTGAGCGAAGTTTCTGATCGTCAACTGGTGCGATACAGCGTTATTCGGTCTCGTCGTGGGGAACACGGGACCGCCTGACGTACGTTGGTAGGACAAAGCCGGTGTCGCCGGGGCAGTGACCCTGCGCGGCGGCCCGGTGTACCTTCGGAGGTCTCGGAGGTGCGATCACCTCCGGGTGATCAGTAGGAGCGGTTTGGGATGCCGCTAACCCCGGGCTCGCCCGGGGCGTCAGGCCGTGTTCAGGAAGGGACGGGCCCGCAGGGGTTCCGCATCGGATGGATCTCAAGCGATTTACACGTGGGCCACTGCTGTGGATCCTGGGCATCGTCGTGCTGCTCCTTCTCGCCTCCACGTTCTGGAGCGGCAACAGCAACTATGCCCAGAAGGACACCTCGTTCGTCATCAGCCAGATCCAAAAGGGCGCTGTCGACAACGCGGTGATCGTTGACAAGGACCAGCGCATAGAGATCAAGACCGCCCAGAAGATCGGCGGCGAGGATCGCTTCTATTCGTACTGGGTCCAGGGGCAGGGCGTCGAGCTTCAGAAGCAGCTTCAGACCCAGGTCGAGGCGGGCAAGCTGCCCGGCGGATACAAGGTCACCGTGCCGACCGAGAACTTCCTCGTCGGTCTGCTGGTGAGCTTCCTCCCGATCGTCATCATCGTCCTTCTCTTCTTGTTCATCATGAACCAGATGCAGGGCGGCGGCTCCCGGGTCATGAACTTCGGGAAGTCCAAGGCGAAGCTCATCACCAAGGACACTCCCAAGACCACCTTCGCCGACGTCGCGGGCGCCGACGAGGCCATCGAGGAGCTCCAGGAGATCAAGGAGTTCCTGCAGGCCCCGGCCAAGTTCCAGGCGATCGGTGCGAAGATCCCCAAGGGCGTGCTGCTGTACGGCCCGCCCGGCACCGGCAAGACCCTGCTGGCCCGCGCGGTCGCGGGTGAGGCCGGCGTGCCGTTCTACTCGATCTCCGGTTCCGACTTCGTCGAGATGTTCGTCGGTGTCGGCGCCTCCCGAGTGCGCGACCTGTTCGAGCAGGCCAAGGCGAACGCTCCGGCGATCATCTTCATCGACGAGATCGACGCCGTCGGACGGCACCGCGGCGCGGGCCTCGGCGGCGGCCACGACGAGCGCGAGCAGACGCTGAACCAGCTCCTTGTCGAGATGGACGGCTTCGACGTCAAGGGCGGCGTGATCCTGATCGCGGCGACCAACCGGCCCGACATCCTCGACCCCGCGCTGCTGCGCCCCGGCCGGTTCGACCGCCAGGTCGTCATCGACCGGCCCGACCTGGAGGGCCGCAAGGGCATCCTCCGCGTCCACGGGCGGGGAAAGCCGTTCGCGCAGGATGTCGACCTCGACGTCATCGCCCGCCGCACGCCTGGCTTCACGGGCGCCGACCTGGCCAACGTGATCAACGAGGCGGCGCTGCTGACCGCCCGCCAGGACCAGAAGCTCATCACGATGAACACCCTTGAGGAGTCCATCGACCGCGTCATGGCGGGTCCCGAGCGCAAGAGCCGGGTCATGTCCGACCAGGAAAAGAAGATCATCGCTTACCACGAGGGCGGGCACGCCCTGGTCGCGCACGCCCTGCCCAACTCCGACCCGGTACACAAGATCACGATCCTGTCCCGTGGCCGGGCCCTCGGCTACACCATGACGCTCCCCATGGAGGACAAGTTCCTCGCCACCCGGTCCGAGATGCTCGACCAGCTGGCGATGCTGCTCGGCGGGCGCACCGCCGAGGAGCTGGTCTTCCACGAGCCCACGACGGGCGCGGCCAACGACATCGAGAAGGCCACCTCCATCGCCCGCCGCATGGTGACCGAGTACGGCATGAGCGAGCACCTCGGAGCCCGCAAGTTCGGCACCGGCAACAGCGAGGTCTTCCTCGGCCGTGACATGGGCCACGAGCGCGACTACTCCGAGAAGATCGCTTCGACGATCGACGAGGAGGTCCGCCGCCTGATCGAGGCCGGCCACGACCAGGCCTGGGAGATCCTCGTCCAGTACCGCGACGTGCTAGACAACCTCGTGCTCGAGCTCATGGAGAAGGAGACCCTCTCCCGCCAGCAGGTCGTCGAGATCTTCGCTCCCGTGGTCGTCAGGGAGAAGCGTCCGTCGTACTCCGGGTACGGCAAGCGGCTTCCCTCCGACCGGCCGCCGATCCTCACGCCCAAGGAGGTCGCGGGCAACGGCAACGGCACCGCGCTTCCCGTCGGCAACCAGGCGGCTCCCGGGTCCCTGCTGCACAACGACCATCACCCGGCGCCTCAGGACGAGGCCTGACAGGTGAGTGCGACTCCGCTCAAGGTCGACTCGGACCGGATCGAGAAGGCCGTTCGTGAGATCCTTCTCGCGATCGGCGAGGATCCGGACCGGGACGGCCTGCTCGACACCCCCGCCCGGGTCGCTCGCGCGTACGCCGAGCAGTTCGCCGGGCTGGGGCAGGCCCCCGAGGACGTCCTGACCACCGTGTTCGACGCCGACCACGACGAGATGGTGCTGGTGAAGGACATCGAGGTGTTCTCCACCTGCGAGCACCACCTCGTCCCCTTCCACGGCGTCGCCCACGTCGGGTACGTGCCGAACGCCAAGGGGCAGATCACCGGCCTGTCCAAGCTGGCCAGGCTGGTCGACGTCTACGCCAGGCGCCCGCAGGTCCAGGAGCGCATGACGTCGCAGATCGCCGACGCGCTGATGGAAGTGCTCGCGCCGCGCGGCGTCATCGTCGTGATCGAGGCCGAGCATCTCTGCATGACCATGCGGGGCGTGCGGAAGCCGGGTGCCAAGACCATCACGTCGGCCGTCCGCGGTGACTTCCGCGACAGCGACAGGACCCGCGCCGAGGCGATGGCCCTGATCCTCGGCCGCCGCTGAGCCGGGGCACGATCCTCCGGGTGCGTCGATCCGATTCGTTATCCACAAGCCGGACCCATGGCACAGATCGTCACTGGGGAGCACCTAGGCTTGACGCCATGACCACCACATGGAGGGTGCCAGGCGTGCCCGACAAAGGGCGCTGCCTGGTCATGGGCGTGGTCAACGTCACCCCCGACTCCTTCTCCGACGGCGGCGAGTGGTTCGACCCCGAGGTGGCCGTGCGCCACGGCCTCGATCTGGTCGAGCAGGGAGCCGACATCGTCGACGTGGGCGGCGAGTCCACCCGGCCGGGCGCGGCCAGGGTCTCCCTGGCCGAGGAGCTGCGGCGCGTGTCGCCCGTCATCCGCGCCCTGTCGGAAGAGGGTGTCACGGTCAGCGTCGACACCATGCGCGCCGAGGTGGCCGAGGCCGCAGTGAGCGCGGGCGCGAGCCTGGTCAACGACGTCAGCGGCGGCCTGGCCGACCCGGCGATGCCGCGTGTCGTGGCGGCGGCCGGCGTCCCCTACGTCGTGATGCACTGGCGTGGCCACAGCCACGACATGGACGGGCGCGCGATCTACTCCGATGTGGTGACCGAGGTCACCGAGGAGCTGCGCAAGCGGGTCGACACCGTGCTCGCCGAGGGCGTGGACGAGCGGCAGATCATCGTCGACCCGGGCCTCGGCTTCGCCAAGCGGGCCGAGCACAACTGGTCCCTGCTCGCCGGCATCGGCAGGCTGGGCGAGCTTGGTTACCCCATCATCATCGGAGCGTCGCGAAAGCGCTTCCTCGGCCGCCTGCTGGCCGACCCCGATGGCACCCCGAGGCCCTTCGGCCGGTCCGACGACGCCACGCTCGCTGTCACCGCACTGGCCGCCCACGCCGGCGCCTGGTGCGTGCGGGTGCACCACGTGCCTTCCAACGCCGACGCCGTGCGTGTCGCGGCGGCCTGGCGAGAGGGGGAGGGGGTTCTATGAGCACGACGGCAGCGGAGATCGAGAAGCTCAACGAGGCCTTCTACACCGCGATCGAGAGCGGCGACCTCGACCGCATGACCGAGATCTGGGCCGACGACGGCGAGGGCCGGGTGGCGATGTGCGTCCATCCCGGTTGGCCGATGCTGAGCGGCCGGCCCGAGGTACTGCGCTCGTGGGCGCTGATCATGGCGAACACGCCCTATATCCAGTTCGTGCTGACCGACGTCCGCACCACCGTGATCGGCGACGTCGCGGTGCTCACCTGCGCGGAGAACATCCTCACCGCCGCCGACACCGAGGACGCCACCTTCGCGGCGGGCCGGGTGGTCGCCACCAACACCTTCGTGAGGACCCAGGCGGGCTGGCGGCTCTGGTTCCACCATGGCTCCCCCGTCCTCCAGGGCGAGGATGACGACGACGAGGACGACGAATGACCATCCCCGGCGAGACGGGTCCGCGTGACAGTGTGAGCCTGGTGGGGCTCCGGGCGCGGGGGCGGCACGGCTGCCTGCCCGCCGAGCGCGAGCTGGGCCAGGAGTTCGTGGTCGACATCACGCTCTTCCTCGACACCGCCCCGGCCGCCGCCGGTGACGACCTGGCCAAGACCGTCGACTACGGCGAGCTCGCCGTCCGGCTGGCAGGCATCGTCGAGGGTGAGCCGGTCAACCTGATCGAGACCCTGGCACAGCGCCTGGCGGGCGCGTGCCTCGCCAACGAGCTGGTCGAGGAGGTGGAGGTCAAGGTGCACAAGCCCGCCGCGCCGATCCCGCTTCCCTTCGACGACGTGATCGTGACAGTGAGGAGGAGGCGCTAATGAAGGTCGTTCTGGCGCTCGGCAGCAACGTCGGCCGCCGCTTCGACACGCTTCAAGGTGCCGTTGACGCGCTTTTCGACGCCCCCGGGCTCGACTTCGTGGCGGTGTCCCCGGTTTACGAGACCGATCCGGTGGGCGGACCGCCCGATCAGCGGCCGTACTTCAACGCGGTGGTGATCGGGCAGACCATGACGCTGGGCCCCCAGGCGATCCTGGAGCGTGCGCTGAGCGTGGAGACCGCCTTCGGCCGGGTCCGCCTGGAGCCGTGGGGTCCGCGCACCCTCGACGTCGACCTGATCATGGTCGGTGACCTGCTCTCCGACGACCCCGAGCTCACGCTCCCGCATCCTCTGGCCCACGAACGGGCGTTCGTGCTGGTGCCGTGGTCGCAGGCCGATCCAGGGGCGGTGCTTCCCGGGCGGGGGTCGGTGGCCGGTCTGCTCGCCGACCTCGACCAGAGCGGCGTGCGACTACGGGCCGACCTGGCCCTGCAGCCCCCCGGCTGACGGGCGCCCGAGGCCCGTGGCCGGCCGGTCGGGGCACGATCCGTCCCCGGCCTGTGGACAGGCCGGTCGGGAGCCCACCACCCTCCGCGGGCAGCCGGCCGGCGCACGAGGGGTCCGCGGGTTGCGGTGGGGAGACAAGAGGAGGATCGCGTGAAACCGAGCCGTCCCGGCGTGCTCGTCCTGTTGGTGGTCGCTTTCACGGTCCTGACGTGGGCCGTGTTGCAGAAGGTCTACTCAGATCTGCCGACCGTGCCGTGGACCGCCATACCGACAGTGCTCATCCTGGCGGTCGGCGAGGCGTACAGCGGGTGGATGACCCGGGCCCGCATCGAACGCAGGCCCGGCACCAAGCCGGTGGAGCCGCTGGCCGTGGCCCGGCTGGCCGCGCTGGCCAAGGCGTCCGCCTACGTGGGAGCCGCGTTCGCCGGGGTGTTCGCGGGCTTCGTCTTCCACGTCGTCCCGCTGCTCGACCAGGACACCCCCCGGCGTGACTTCTTCCTCGCCGGCGGTTCGCTGATCTCCTGTGTGGTGCTCGTCTGCGCGGCTCTGTTCCTGGAGCACTGCTGCCGGGTGCCCAAGCGCCCCGACGACGACGCGAAGGACTGAGGACGACCAGCGGGGCCCGGCCCCGAGGCCGGGCCCCGCTCTGCAAGGAGCCACCCTTAATCCCTTGATCCCTGTCCCTTTACGCAATGTTGTTCCTTCACGAGATCGACGGTGTTAAACGCGTCTCGCGAGATTCGTGGTGAGAAACCCCGAAAAAAGATCACTTGTCGATGTCGCCGACGACGAAGAACATCGAGCCGAGGATGGCCACCATGTCCGAGATCAGGTGGCCGGGAAGCATCTCCCTGAGCACCTGCACGTTGTTGAAGGACGCGCTGCGCAGCTTGAGCCGCCACGGCGTCTTCTCGCCCCGCGACACCAGGTAGTAGCCGTTGAGCCCGAGCGGGTTCTCGGTCCAGGCGTAGGTGTGGCCCTCGGGCACCTTCAGCACCTTGGGCAGCCGCTGGTTGATGGGACCGGGCGGCAGCGACCGCAGGCGCTCCACGCACGCGTCGGCGAGGTCGAGCGCGACCTTCACCTGGTCGAGCAGCACCTCGAAACGGGCATGGCAGTCACCCGCCGAGCGCGTGACCACCTTGACGGGAAGCTCCCCGTAGGCCAGGTACGGCTCGTCGCGGCGCAGGTCGAGATCGACCCCCGAGGCGCGGGCGATCGGCCCGCTGACCCCGTACTGCATGATCGTCTCGCGGTCGAGCACCCCGACCCCCCGGGTGCGCGCGAGGAAGATCTCGTTACCGGAGATCAGGTTCTCGATGTCCGGCAGCCGCCTGCGCACGTCGGCGACCGCCTGGGCGACCCGGTCGAGCCAGCCGTACGGGAGGTCCTCCTTCAGGCCGCCGACCCTGTTGAACATGTAGTGCATGCGCCCGCCGGAGATCTCCTCCATGACGGCCTGCAGGGTCTCTCGCTCGCGGAAGGCGTAGAACACGGGCGTGATGGCGCCGAGCTCCAGGGGATACGACCCGAGGAACATCAGGTGGTTGAGCACGCGGTTCAGCTCGGCGAGCAGCGTGCGCGCCCACACCGCCCTGACCGGCACTTCCATGCCCAGCATGCGTTCGACGGCGAGGACGACGCCCAGCTCGTTGGCGAAGGCCGACAGCCAGTCGTGCCGGTTGGCCAGCACGATGATCTGCCGGTAGTCGCGGACCTCGAAGAGCTTCTCGGCGCCACGGTGCATGTAGCCGACGATCGGCTCGGCGCTGCCGATGCGCTCGCCGTCCACGGTGAGCCGAAGGCGCAGGACACCATGGGTCGAGGGGTGCTGGGGGCCGATGTTGAGGATCATGTCCTCGGTGGCCAGTTCCTTGGCCCCGGCCCCGATCCCCACGACCCGTTCGGTGCGCGCGCCTCCGGTGCCAGCTCCGCGAGGTTCGGTCATAAACCCCATGCTGTCACGTCAGCGGCGTGAGGCAAGATCCGAGAGGGCGGTGACCAGGCGGCGGACGTGCTCCTCGGTCGTCCCGATGCCGATGGACGCCCGTACGGCCCCGGCGGTGCCGTCCGCGCACGAACCGTCGGCGGCCTGGCCGACGGCGTCGAGCAGGTGCCTGACGAAGGGATGGGCGCAGAACTTGCCGTCGCGCACCCCGATGCCGTACTCGGCGGACAGCGTCTCGGCGACCTCCCTGGCGGTCCAGCCCTCGACCACGAAGGAGACGATGCCGACGCGCGGGTGGGCGGGCCCCCAGAGCGACAGCTCGTGGACGCCCGCGATCGCGGCGAGGCCGTCGCGCAGCAGTTCGACGAGGCGCTCCTCCTCCCTGATCAACGCCGTCCAGCCGGTGGCCGAGAGGGCGTCGCAGGCGGCGGCCAGGGCGACGGCGCCGAGGACGTTCGGCGTGCCGGCCTCGTGCCGCTGCTCGGGGTCCGCGCTCCACTCGGCGTCCAGCGGCAGCCCCTGCCCGGCGCCTCCGGTGACGGCCTTCGACGCGCCGCCCCCGCGCAGGTACGGCTCGGCCTGGGCGAGCCAGTCGGCCCGGCCGATCAGGGCGCCCGCGCCGAACGGCGCGTAGAGCTTGTGCCCGGAGAACGCCACGTAGTCCAGGTCGAGCGCGGTCAGGTTGAGCCGGCGGTGGGGGACGAGCTGCGCGGCGTCCACGAGGATCCGCGCGCCGTGCCGGTGGGCGATGTGGGCCAGGGCGGCGATCGGCCACAGCTCGCCGGTCACGTTCGAGGCCGCGGTGACGACCAGGAGCTTGGGTCCCTCGATGGCCGCCAGGGTCTCGTCCGCCGCGCGGACCGCCTCGCCGGGGAACCGCGGGGGCGCCAGCCGTACCGCCTCGGGCCAGGGGAGCAGGGACGCGTGGTGCTCGGTCTCGAAGACCACGACGGTGGTGCCCTCGGGCAGGCAACGGGCCAGCAGGTTCGCCGCGTCCGTGGTGTTGCGGGTGAACACGACGGCGTCACCGGGACGGGCGCCGACGAAGGCGCGCACGGTGTGCCGGGCCTGCTCGTAGCGCGCCGTGGTGAGCTGCGAGGCGTACCCGGCTCCCCGGTGAACGCTGGAATAGGCCGGGAGCGCGGCGGCGACCGCGGCGCTCACCGGCTCCAGACAGGGGGCGCTCGCCGCGTAGTCGAGGTTGGCGTACCGCACGAGCCCGCCGCCCTTGACCGGGACCTCCAGATCTCCACCGAGCACGGCGGGGATGGCCGGAGCGGTACGTCCCGCCGCCTCGCCCTGGAAAGCACTGCCGGGCACGGAGCCGCCGGAGGCGTCCGAGCCGGAAACGACGGGATTCAGGACAGTGAGTGCGGACAACGCCGGCCTCCTAGGGTCATGGGACCCCGGCCATGGCGTTGGTATGACGGAGCCCGCGCTTGACTGGCGCACCTCGCACCAGACCTGGTCCTCACCCGGGGCACCCCGCCGCGAGCGCGAGGGTTGCCGGTCAGCGAGCCGGGGCTTGACGCTGACACTCATGACCTACGGGGACTATAACCCAACCTCCCCCCGCCTCCGCAACGTGACAAGCCCCACGCCCCGAGCCGTTCTCAGGCAGCACTGGCAGTCACCGCTCCTGCCGGGTGGTGTTCACCATTTAGCAGCCGGGATCTCGCAACCGGTGAACACCACCGCAGCGGCGAGTAACGCCGAGTTATGACGGGCCTTCGCCACCGAGAAGTTCGGTGGGAATGCCCAGGCCATCAACCAGATCGCGTACCATCGTCACGCCGCTGGCCAGCCGGGTCCCCGATTCGAGCTGAGACACATAGCACTGAGATCGCCCGATAAGCTCCGCCAGTCTCTCCTGACTCATCCCGGTATGCTCGCGGATCAACGTGCATACGGCGACAAGATCCCATGAAGCAAGCGCTTCACGGATATCAGGAAGGGTCCACACCTCCGCTGGTACCGGTCGAGCGTCCGCAGCGCACGGGCCACACACATCATCGGTGTTGTACCGGCTCAGCGGGCGTACACACTTGCGGCACATTCGCTCCGGCTCGATCATGGCGTCACCTCGGACCCGCAGTACCGGCGAGGTAGCTCCTCATGCTCGTCAACCCGGCAGCCAAGGGCTTCGAGGGTGGCGAACCCACGGTGACGCAACAGCCGCACAGGAGCTCTTCCACGAGGGAACACGCGAGGGGACGGCCATAGTGGCGCAGGTGCTCGGTCACACGCCCGGCATCGGGTCGGCTCAACCGCATCGCTCCTCGCCATGGTGGAAGACGATCGCGCCGCTGGCATGGTCCCGGTTAGCGCGCACCAGGATGGGCCCGTACCGGTAGCACGGGTAGGGGTAGGCGAAGAGGTCCAACCGCGCCGGGCGGACTGTCCCCCGGCCACGATCGGGCATGGTGTGCAAGGCGGCCAGTAGCGCTCTGCGCGCCCTGACGGACGTGTCCGTCACGCCACGAACTCCGCGCCCGCCCAGATCGTCGGCGTCCCACGTCCACAGCACCGGCTCATCATCGACGTTGTCGGGGTCCAGTCGCGGTACTCCGCTCATGGCCCGGCGTTGTGCCGGTAGGGCCGGAGCCGACCCGGGGAGCGAAAGGCGCCGACTGATGGCGCCGGGAAAGTAGCCGCCCACGGAAATCCGTGCGGTCGTGGGCATGCCGTATGGGTCGCGCGGCTCGTCGTCATTCCTAATGGGCTCGCGCTCGTGCTCGTCGCAGCTGGTCATGCTGCCCTCCCCGGAGAATGGATCACTTCGAGCTCGGACTGACGCATGAGCTCGCGCAATCCCTCGAGGGTGTGCGAGTTGATCATCAGCGGCTCGCACGACCAGAGGGCGATCGCGTAGAACCGGCGGTTCCAGGTGCCGTACATGACGTGCCAGCCGGGCTCCAGTTGGTCGAGTTGGACGGCGGCCGCGGGAGGCTGGCCGCGTCGTGTGCGTACGGCGGATGTCCGCACCACCGGCAACCGAGAGGCTTCGGCGGGGTCTCGGCGCGGTGCCGGATACGGACGAACCGGGGCGTGGGCCGGGTTAGGACGTTCCTAGGATTGTTCATCGGATCGCACCCTTCGCGTGCGCGAACTGCTCGCGGCGGCGGTCAGGCCACAGCCCGCGTTCCATCACCTGGTCCACGCGCATTTCGTGCTGGCGGGGTGCCTGTTCGCCTGTGCGGCGGAGCTTGACCCGCTCCCGCGGGGACAGCGGCTCGCCCCTACCGGCCGTGCGCAGGTTCAGCCGACGGGTCTGGTAGTCCCGCCACCAGACCGCGACATCCCCGTCCAGTCGCTCGGTGCCCTGCTTTACCCACGCCCCCAGCTTCCCCAGCGACGGCCGGAACTTGGTGATGCGCTCGGTGGTCATCTCATAGGCGTGCGGCGCTACGGCCGGCTCGCTCATAGTCATGGCCACCAGTGACAGCTCCAGGACAGCAGCGCCGGATGCGGACTCGTTGGTGATGGACCGCAGGTCAGTCTTGGGCATGATGAGAACGCCTCTCTTGAAGGGGTGCCAGGGCGCGGGCCCAGGTTTGGCGACATGGCCGCGCCTGGCTGTTCGACTTCCGCTCGACTCGGCAGGTATGCTGCCGAGCAAAACGCCAAACGTTTGTCGATATCCCGATGATGTATCTGTGAGGGCCGGGTGTCAACAAACATCAAACGTTTGGCGTTTCTAGCGGACCGAAAAGAGGGAAATGAGCCACCCGAGCAAGCTGGGCTTCCGCCAGATCGCAGCCCAGATCCGAGAAGAGATCGTGAAGGGCGTTTACCCGCCTGCCACGGTCCTTCCGGCTGAGCCGGTGCTTGCCGAGCGGTACGGCGCATCGCGAAGCTTGGTCAACAGAGCAATGCAGGTACTTGCAGCAGAGGGCATGATCCGCCCTCGTCAAGGGAGGGGAACCATGGTCACCTACATTCCGCCAATGCTGCACTCGCCAGCGCGCTACTCCCGCCAGGCGCGCGAGGGTGGGCAGGCGCGCGGAGCCTTCGACGCAGAAGTGCGGGCAATCGGGCTCGAACCGCAGCATGAGATCACGACCAACAGGGCCGTTCCGCCGGACGACATCGCCGATGCTCTTGGACTGCCGCGCAGGGAGGAGAATGTCCTCGTTCGCCGCAGGCGCCTTCTCGCGTCCGGCATCCCGATGCGCCTCAACACGTCGTGGTTCCCGCTGTCCATCGCCGAAGGGACGGTTCTGGAAGAGCCGGGGCCGGTCATCATCGGTGGCGTCAAGTCAGCGCTCGCCGAGCTCGGCTACCCCCAGACGGAAGCAACCGAGTGCATCGTCGTCCGGCCTCCCACCGACGCCGAAGCCGAAGCTCTGGAGATCAGCCCTGAGCGGACCGTTCTCGATATCTTCCACGCCGGCAAGACGGGAGATCACCGAATTGTGGAAGTGACCACGACGGTCACACCAGCTCACTACCTGGTGGTTGAGAACACCTTCCCCCTCGCCTGACGTGCGGCCAGACACAACCCGATCGGAGACGATGCGATGACAGCCACACTGCCGATACGCGCACGGGCCTTGGAACTGGCCGACGCGGGCGAGCTACCCGCTTACGTGTACGACCTCGCCGACCTTGATACCCACCTGGCCACCATTCGGGCGACTCTCGGCGATATCGAGGTCTACTACGCCGTCAAGGCCAACCCCGATCCGAAGCTGTTGCAGGTAATCGCGCCGTACGTCGATGGCTTCGAGGTGGCGTCAGGGGGAGAGCTTGCCCATGTGCGCAAGTTCTTCCCCGAGACGCCAATTGCACTGGGCGGGCCTGGTAAGACCGACGCCGAACTCTTCGCCGATGTGACGAGGTTGCACATCGAAAGCTCCAGCGAGATTCGGCGGTTGTTCGCCGCGGGCCGGTCGGCTGACATGCTGTTGCGGGTCAATCTCGACGTCCCGATCAGCGGAGCGTCACTGGCAATGGGGGGCGGTGCGACGCCGTTCGGCATGGATCCCGCCGGCATCTCCGAGTGCATTGAGATGCTGGCCGGTCAGAACGCCGTACGGCTTCGCGGTATCCACGCTCATCTGGCCAGCGGCCTGGACGCGCCCGCCATGTTGGAGCTAGCCGCCGCTGTGCTCGACTACGCGCGCAGTCTCGGCGTGACTGAGATCAATCTCGGGGGCGGCATGAGCGTGTCTTACGCCGATCCCGCTTCTCGTTTCGACTGGAAGACGTACGGCGAAGGGCTGGCTGCTCTACGCCGTCCGGGTGAAATCCTGCGCATCGAGCCGGGCCGTTCCTTGTCGGTCTACTGCGGGCGGTACGTCACTCAGGTCATCGACGTGAAGCGCGTCCACGGCGAGCTATTCGCGGTAGTCGCGGGCGGAACGCACCACATCAGGACACCCGCAACCAAGGGGCACAGCCAGCCAATGGCGATCGAACAGCGGGGAGAACCGACCACGATCGTTGGCCAGCTCTGCACCCCGAAAGACACCATGGCGCGGCACGTGCCGGTGAGCCTGAAGACGGGTGACGTCGTGGAGTTCCTCATGGCAGGCGCCTATGCATGGAACATCTCCCACCACGATTTCCTGATGCATCCGAAGCCCACCTTCCATTACCTGGAAGGCTGAGCCGATTACTGACACCGGTCACAGCTTCGCTCGGTGGGTCATGCCGTCTTCCGCAGTTGAGCGATGTATCCGGCGCCCTCGATTTCGGCGTGTTCGAGCGTCCACGGTGACCGGTCCGTCAGGTCGGACAGTTCCTGGATGGAGGCGAACAGGTAGTCGAACCATTCGGTGGCGGTGCGGCCGTGGCGGACGCGCAATCGCAGCTGGCCTGCCATCCGGCCATGTCTGCGGTTGTGCTCGTGATAGGCGAGATGGTCGGGGTTGTCGGTGCCGTAGGGGTCGGTTCCGCTACCAATCAGCAGGGCGTTCGGATGGGCCAGTTCGGAGAGTTTCATGAGCACTTGGGGAGCGCGATCGGATCCGCCGAGCAGGCCGAGATTGTTGCCCAGCAGCAGTACCGTATCGAATCGGCCAAGATCTGGGGGTGGTTCGTAGAGCGAGCCGTGGACGGCGGTGACGCCACGCCGGCGGGCCACGGTGACGGCACCCGGGGAGTTGTCCATGCCGACGACGTCGAATCCTGCATCGGCAAGCGCGAGGGCGTGGCGGCCGGCACCGCAGCCGGTGTCCAGAACCCGCCCTGCCGCCTGCTGGCAGGCCCACCCATCAAGTCGATCCAGCTGATCGGGAGGAGTGAAGTATTTGGCCGCGTCGCTGGCCATGAGCAGGCCGTCGTCTCGTTCCACCAGCTCCATCACAGCGCCGGGCGCTCCCTGAGCACGCCAGCATTCCTGGAGCGTCTGGCCGAAGGCGTCACCGATGACGAGGCCACGGACAGGGTCGATCGCGGTGTCTTCGGTCATGTCCGCCCCCTGGAGTCCTGGCTACGCCGCATCGCGGCGGAAATGATCGCTACCGTGGTGCCACGCCGGATAGCCATGCGCTGACTTCTTCATCGTCGCGGGCGGCCGGTACGGAACGCCCTGCAGCTGACGACCTCGGTGGACGAGTCAACGGTAGGAACCCCTCCGAATGATCACCATTGCAGCTGCAATGGTGATCAGCTTTTTCATGACGCACACTCCGTTCGTCAACACTCCCTGCGACTGACAGGCCGGAGACCGACGTGACCGAGCTAAATCTCCCCCTAAGGGGAACAGGCGACATCTTCGGGTTACCGCTGCGCAAACGCCTGGCTGTCACCAGTGCGCTTGCCCATCTGGCCCGACGGCACGGCTACGACCAGATCGAGGTGCCGCTGATCGAGCGGGCCTCCTCCTTCTCTGAGGAGGTCGTCGGCCGCTCTCCGTGGCCGGAATGGGACCAGCGCGGCTGCTTCTACCTGAAGGTCCCCGACTACCACAGCTCCTACGACACTCCACCGGTGCTCACCGACGCGCTGCTGATCCCCGAGGGCACGATCTCGGTCACCCGATGGCTGGGCCGTCTGCTCTCCGAAGAACCGGAATTCGTCTGGCCGCTCAAGCTGTTCTACCTCACGCCGTGCTTTCGCAACGAGCTCATGGATGGCCTGGATGAGCTCAAGCGGCGCCAGTTCACCCAGTTCGGGCTGGAGGTTCTTGGGACACCGTCGGGCAGCGCCGACATCGAAGTCATCCATCTGATCACCATCAGCCTGTACGAGCTCGGCATCCCTGAGCGCACCGTCCGGGTGCGAGTCGGCGACGTGGCCATCTTCAACCGGCTTGTCGAGCTTTCTGGCCTAGATCCCGATCCGGCGATCCGGCTCAAGGAAGCCCTCGACGCGATCGCCGAGTGCAAGGCCGGAAAACGCCCCGAACGTCACCCCGCGCTGATCGACGACATCGACAGGCTGACCTGCGAGGCTCATCTTGACCCGCGCTGGGCGAAGGTGTGGGGCGTTCGTGCCGACCGGGGGGGGCGGGCTGAGCGGGCACGGTCGCGGCAGGTAAAGGGCTGGTCATGCTGACACTCATGACTTACGAGTGACTATGACGCAGGTTCCCCCTCGTCTCCGCGACCTCTTAAGGGGGTGCGAGGGGTCTCGAAACTTCGCGAACTTTGTCGGATCCCCGCGCGTTGACAGGGGAACGGCCGCCGCCCTTGGGGGTCGTGACCTGGACGAATCGCTAGCCGGAGGAGATCGTCATGGACTGGGTGGTCAACCCGGAGATCTGGATCGGGTTCTTCACCCTGGTCGCTCTGGAGATCGTGCTGGGGATCGACAACATCATCTTCATCTCGATCCTCGCGGGCAAGCTTCCCCCCGAGAAGCGCGACCGTGCGCGCAAGGTGGGGCTCGGGCTGGCGCTGGTGAGCCGCCTCGCGTTGCTCCTCGCCCTGTCGTGGGTCGTACGGCTGACGACGCCGCTGTTCGAACTTTTCGGCCAAGGCATATCGGGGCGAGATCTGATCCTGATCCTCGGCGGCCTGTTCCTGCTGGGCAAGAGCACCTTCGAGATCGGCGACAGTCTGGAGGGCGCGTCGGGTCACTCCAGCGCCAGGACGGGCGCGACCTTCAGCGCGGTGATCGTGCAGATCATGCTGCTGGACGTCGTGTTCTCGCTGGACTCGGTCATCACGGCCGTCGGTATGGTCGACGAACTGGGTGTAATGATCGCAGCGGTGATCGTCGCGGTCATCGTCATGCTCTTCGCGGCCGGCCCAATCAGCGGGTTCGTCGAGAAGTACCCGAGTATCAAGATGCTGGCCCTGGCCTTCCTGGTGCTGATCGGCGTCGTGCTCATCGCCGAGGGCTTCGAGCAGCACATCTCCAAGGGCTACATCTACTTCGCCATGGCCTTCTCGCTGGGCGTGGAGTTGCTCAACATCCGGGCGCGCAGGAAGGCGGGCCGCCAGCGGCCGGTGGAGCTGCGGGAGCGCTACGAGGAGTCTCCCGAGCCCGGTGACGTGGCGAAATCCTGAACCGGGCTGTCGGCTGTGGGGGCAAATCCCATTTACGATGACTTCGTGCGATTTCATCCTTGGAATCCTGACTTCGTCGCTCATCCGTACGACGTCTACCGAGAGCTCCGCGACACCGAGCCGGTCAGCTTCTTCGAGCCGACCGGCCAGTGGCTCGTGGCGCGGCACCCGGACGTCAACGCGGCGCTGCGCGATCGACGGCTCGGCCGCTCCTACCTGCACGTGGCCTCGCACGAGGAGTTCGGCCGCGAGGCGGAGCCCGGCTTCCAGGAGCCGTTCTGGCGGGTGATCCGCGCGGGCATGCTCGACGTGGAGCCGCCGATCCACACCCGGCTGCGCCGGCTGGTGTCCAAGGCCTTCACTCCGCGCATGGTGGAGGAGCTCCGGCCGCGCGTGCGGCGGATCGCCGGCGAGCTGGTCGACGGCTTCGTCGAGCGCGGGGGCGGCGATCTGCTCTCCGAGGTGGCCGAGCCGCTGCCGGTGACCGTCATCGCCGAGATGCTCGGCGTGCCCGAGGCCGACCGGCACCTGCTGCGGCCCTGGTCGGCCGACATCTGCGGCATGTACGAGCTCAGCCCGTCCGTGGAGGCGCAGCACACGGCGGTGCGCGCCGCCTCGGAGTTCGCGGGCTACCTGCGCGAGCTGGCCGCGAGCCGCCGCAGGGATCCGGGGAACGACCTGATCAGCGCGCTGGCCCAGGTGGCCGACGAGGGTGACAGGCTCACCGAGGACGAGCTGGTCGGCACGTGCGTCCTGCTGCTCAACGCCGGTCACGAGGCAACCGTGAATGTCACGGGCAACGGCTGGTGGTCGCTGTTCCGCAACCCGGACGAGCTGGAACGGCTGCGCGGCGATCTGTCGCTGCTTCCCACGGCGGTCGAGGAGCTGATGCGCTGGGACACCCCGCTGCAGATGTTCGAGCGCTGGGTGCTGGAGGACATCACGATCGGCGGGGTGGACATCCCGAAGGGCGTCGAGGTGGCCCTGCTGTTCGGCTCGGCCAACCGTGACCCGGAGGTCTTCGAGGATCCCGACCGGCTGGACGTGGGCAGGAAGGACAACCCGCACATCTCGTTCGGAGCGGGCATCCACTTCTGCCTGGGCGCTCCCCTTGCCCGCGTGGAGCTCATCGAGTCGTTCGGAGCCCTGCTGAGGGCCGCCCCCAAGATGGAACTCACGGAAGAGCCGGCGTGGAAGCCCAACTACGTCATCCGCGGCCTCGAATCGCTCAAGATCAGCGTTTCCACTGGCTGAGCCAGCCGAAGCCGCCCAGCCCCGCGGGGTCGATCAGCTCGGCCTCCTGGGACGCCTGGGCGAGCGCCCTCAGATAGCCCCCGGGATCGGTGCCGGCGAGGCTCAGCGGAGGCCGGCTGCCGCTGACCCCCAGACCCTGTAACGCATGTCGTTGCGTGGTCAACGTTGTGGATATCGCTCCGGCCCGCTCGCCCGCCTCCGCGCACGCGTCCAGGGCGACGTGTGCGGTGATATCGCAGGATCCGTCGGGTATGGCGGGTACGCAGGCCCCATCCCGATATCCCGCCAGGGTTCCGAAGGGCGGCCGGTTATCCACAGGGTGTGCATAATCCACGGCCACCGCGAGCCCCTGCGTCAGCCGTACGATCACCGACTTCCAGGCCTCGTCGCGAGGGCGGCCGATCTCGGCGCGCAGGCCCGTCGACCTGAGTGGCCACCAGCGCTCCAGCCACCGCAGGTCGTTCTCGCCGGGCGGGTCGCCGAGGCTCTCCTCGCCCGTGCGCGGATCGACGAGCACCAGCCGGCAGCCGTCGGGGGTCCGCTCGGCGACGTCGAGGGGCACGTTGTCGAGCCACTCGTTGGCGACCACGAGCCCGGTGATCTTCTCGGGCAGGGCCCCGGACCAGGTGATCTCGTCGTCCAGGCCCTCCGGGCGAGGGGCGAGGTCGACGGCCGTGACGCGCAACCGTTCGACCAACTCGGGCTCCGCCGTGTGGAGAACCTGGGTCACCAGCAGGCCGTCGCCGGAGCCGACGTCCACGAGGTCGATCTCGCCGGGATGTTCGAGCGCGTCGTCGACAGTGCGCAGCAGGCGGAGCACCGCTTGGGCGAACACGGGTGAAGCGCCCACCGAGGTCCGGAAGTGTCCAGACGGACGCTCCCTGATGTAGAACCCGTCGTCGCCGTAGAGCGCTCGATGCATGGCCTCCCGCCACGTGACCCACACGGGACTGGACGTTACCAAGGATGTATGCCCCATGACCGTCGTGCTGACAGGCTGCTGTCAAGCCGCGAGCGGTTCTACAATCCGCCCACGGTTCATCGTATATAGCGGCATATATAGGTTTTTGTCCTTAACGTAGGTGCCCGATGGATACGCGAGGGCCAAGCGGCGGAGCCGGACGGGGACGGGCACGGGCACGACCGTTACGCTGGTCGACTGGGCCTGGTTCGTCGATTGTGAACAGGAACGTGATGGAGACAAGCGACCGCCCGGGGCGTCTCGCGGTCGGGGTCCTCGGAGCCGGACGAGTGGGTTCCGTCCTCGGTGCCGCCCTCGCGCAGGCGGGGCACCGCGTCGTGGCCGCCGCCGGGGTCTCCGACGCCTCACGCCGCAGGGCCGCGGAGCGGCTCGGGGTGGGCATCTCCCAGCCCGACGACGTCATCCGCCGGGCCGACCTCATCCTGCTCACCGTGCCCGACGACGTGCTGCCCGGCCTGGTCGCGGGGCTCGCCGCGACCGGCGTGAGCCTGCGGGGAAAGATGCTCGTGCACACGAGCGGCGCGTACGGCCTGGGCGTGCTGGAGCCCGCCACCGCCGCCGGCGGCGTCCCGTTCGCCATCCACCCGGTGATGACCTTCACCGGCAGGGACGACGACCTGCGCCGCGTCTACGGCTGCTCGTTCGGCGTCACCGCGCCTGAGCGGCTCAGGCCGGTGGCCGAGGCCCTGGTCATCGAGATGGGCGGCGAGCCGGTCTGGATCGCCGACAAGGACCGCGCGCTCTACCACGCCGCCCTGGCCGGAGCCGCCAACCACATGGTCACCCTGATCGCGGAGTCCCAGGAGCTGCTCAAGAAGATCGGGGTGGAGAATCCCGGGCGGATGCTCGGCCCGCTGCTCGGAGCCGCTCTCGACAACGTCCTGCGCCTCGGCCTCGTGGGGCTGACCGGCCCCGTGGTGCGCGGCGACGCGGGCACGGTGCGCAAGCACGTGGACGCGCTCATCCTCGCCGCGCCCGAGGCCGCGGACGCCTACGTCGCCCTGGCCCGGCTCACCGCCGACCGTGCCCTGGCCGCCGGGCTGCTCAAGCCCGAGGCGGCCGAACGCCTGCTCGACGCCCTTGGAGGAAATTCGTGGACGTGATCGTCGCCGGAGACCGTCCGGAGCTGCTCGCGGCCCGCGCCGCGCTCGGCATCGGCGGCGGGTACGACCGGGCGGCCGGGGGCACGCTCGCCCTGGTGCCGACCATGGGAGCCCTGCACGAGGGGCACCGCTCGCTGATCCGCCTCGCCCGGGAGTACGCCGATCACGTGGCGGTCAGCATCTTCGTCAATCCCCTCCAATTCGGCCCAAACGAGGATTTTTCCCGCTACCCCCGTACATTTGACGCCGACCTGCGCGTGTGCGCGGCCGAGGGCGTGAGCCTGGTCTTCGCTCCGTCGGCCGAGGAGATGTACCTGCCCGACCGCCAGGTCGGCGTGTCCACAGGCCAGATGGGCACGGTGGCCGAGGGCGCCTTCCGGCCGGGGCACTTCGACGGCGTGCTGACCGTCGTGCTGAAGCTCTTCAACCTCGTCCAGCCGGACGCCGCCGTCTTCGGCCAGAAGGACGCCCAGCAGCTCGCGATGATCCGCCGGATGGTCGCCGACCTCAACCTGCCCATCACGATCGCGGGCGCCCCCACGGTCCGCGAGCCGGACGGGCTGGCGCTCTCCAGCCGCAACCGCTACCTGTCGGCGGCCGAGCGGGTCACCGCCCTCGCGCTGTCGGCCGCGCTTCGCGAAGGCGCCGGCCAGACCCGTCCCGAGGACATCCTGCACGCCGCGCACGCCGTGCTCGACAAGGCCGCCGACGCCGATCCGCCCCTGGTGCTCGACTACCTGAGCCTGGTGGACCCCGCGACGTTCACTCCCGTCGCCGACGGTCACCGAGGTGAGGCCGTGCTCGCGGTCGCCGCCAGGGTGGGCACGACCAGGCTGATCGACAACGTCGTCCTGACGCTCGCCCTCTGACAGCCCTCGCGGGCACCGGCGACGCACTCCGGCAGGGGTGCCCCACCCCTTTGCGAGCGTCGTTCGGTCATGCCCTATCGTCATAGTGACGAAATGAGGGAGCGACCCATGACCCACCCGCCCATCCCCCGGCGGCTCACCGCGCCCGAGCCCGGTTGGTCCGTCCACGCAGACGTCGTCGTGGTCGGGTCCGGCATCGCCGGGCTCACCGTGGCACTCCGGTACGCGGAGCTCGCCCCCGGCGCCCGCGTGCTGGTCGTCACCAAGGACGTGCTCTCGGCGGGGTCGACGCGCTGGGCGCAGGGCGGGATCGCCGCAGTGCTCGACCCCGACGACTCCTCGGCCGACCACCTCAGCGACACGCTCATCGCCGGAGTCGGTCTCTGCGACGAGCGGGCCGTGAGGACCCTGGTGACGGAGGGGCCGGCCGCGCTGCGGCGGCTCATGGACCACGGGGCCCGGTTCGACAGGGAACCGGACGGCGAGCTCCAGCTCACCCGCGAGGGCGGCCACCGCCGCGACCGCATCGTCCACGCGGGCGGGGACGCGACCGGGGCCGAGGTCCAGCGCGCCCTGGTGGAGGCGGTGCGGGCGAGCGCGTCCGACGGCGGGAGCGTCGAGATCATCGAGCACGCGCTGGTGCTCGACCTGCTCAAGGACGCCTCCGGGGCCGCGTGCGGCATCACGCTGCACGTGATGGGCGAGGGCGCGAGGGACGGCGTGGGGGCGGTGCGCGCGGGCGCCGTCGTGCTCGCCACCGGCGGCATGGGTCAGGTGTACGCGGCGACGACGAATCCCGTGGTGTCCACCGGTGACGGGGTGGCCCTCGCCCTGCGGGCCGGGGCGGTCGTGCGCGACCTGGAGTTCGTACAGTTCCACCCGACCGTCCTGTGGCTTGGAGAAGGGTCGACCGGCCAGCAGCCGCTCATCTCCGAGGCGGTGCGGGGGGAGGGCGCCCTCCTGGTCGACGGGGCGGGCGAGCGGTTCATGACCGGCGTCCACGAGCTGGCGGAGCTCGCCCCGCGTGACGTGGTCGCCAAGGCGATCATGCGCCGGATGCTGGAGACCGGCGCGGACCACGTGTACCTCGACGCCCGGCACTTCGGCGAGGAGAAGTGGCGCTCGCGCTTCCCCACGATCCACGCGATCTGCCTGGAACACGGCATCGATCCGGTGCGCGAGCCGATCCCCGTGGCGCCGGCCGCCCACTACGCCAGCGGTGGCGTCCGCACCGACCCGCGCGGCCGTACGAGCGTCCCGGGCCTCTACGCGTGCGGTGAGGTGGCCTGCACGGGCGTGCACGGGGCGAACCGGCTCGCCTCCAACTCCCTGCTCGAAGGGCTCGTCTTCGCCGAGCGCATCGCGGCCGACCTGGTCTCCCTGCGGCCCAAGTCGGACGCAGGCCCCGCGTCGGACGCAGGCCCCGCGTCGGACGAGCTCGCGCCCGCCGGGTCAGCGGCCGTACGGCCCGCGCTGGGTGAGCCGGTCGACGACGGGCGGGCCGCCGGGCTCGTCGACCCCCGGGTACGGCCGCGCGTCCAGGGACGGATGAGCGGCGGCGCGGGAGTGCTGCGGAGCGAGCGGAGCCTGTCCGAGGTCGCCCGCGGCCTCCTGGACGCCCGCTGGACCCCTGTGGCCGTCGAGCCCTGCACGGAATCCTGGGAGGCCACGAACCTGCTCACCGTGGCCACCGCGCTCGTCACGGCGGCGCGGGCGCGGGAGGAGACGCGCGGATCGCACTGGCGCGAGGACTTCCCCGAACGAAATGATGCCTGGTGGCTGGGGCACCTTGACGTGACCCTGACCGAGGAGGGACTTGCCATGACCTACCGGCAGCACGACGAGGACCGCACGACCATGCTCCCGCACCAGGTCGAGACCGACCTCGTCGTGGCGGGCCTCGACCCGGCGGCGGTCATGGCGCTGATCGGCACCGCGATCGCCGAGGACCTGTCCCAGGAAGGCGACGTGACCACCATCGCCACGATCCCGGACGACCAGGTGGCCGCCGGCGACGTCGTGGCGCGTTCCGACGGCGTGGTCTCCGGGCTCGCGGTCGCCGAAGCGGTGTTCTCCTTCTCCTCCCGGGGCCGCCTGACCGCCGAGCGCCACGTGAAGGACGGCGAGGGGGTCTCGCGAGGTGACGTGCTGATGACGGTCTCCGGGCCGGCTCGCGACCTCCTCACCGCCGAGCGCACGGCGCTCAACCTGCTCACCCACCTGTCCGGCATCGCCACCCTGACCCACCGCTGGGTCCAGGCGGTGGCGGGGACGACCGCGCGCATCCGTGACAGCCGCAAGACCCTGCCCGGCCTGCGAGCCCTGGAGAAGTACGCCGTGCGGTGCGGCGGTGGGGTCAATCACCGGATGTCGCTTTCCGACGCGGCCTTGATCAAGGACAATCACGTGGTGGCGGCCGGTGGGGTCGCCGAGGCGTTCCGCGCTGTGCGACAGGCCTATCCCGGGCTGCCGATAGAGGTCGAGGTCGATCGCGTCGACCAGCTCGAACCGGTGCTCGCGGAAGGGGCGGAGGAGATCCTGCTGGACAACTTCAGCGTGGAGGAGCTGGCGCACGCCGTCCGGCTCGTGGACGGCAGGGCACGCCTTGAGTCCAGCGGAGGACTCACCCTGGATTCGGCGCGTGAAGTGGCCGAAACCGGTGTTGACTACCTTGCTGTCGGTGCGCTGACCCACTCGGCGCCCGCACTCGACATCGCTTTGGACCTTCGGGAGGCTTGATGCTGCTAACGATCGACGTCGGCAACACCCACACCGTGCTCGGCCTGTTCGAAGGCGAGGAGGTCATCGAGCACTGGCGCCTCGCCACCGACGCGCGGCGCACCGCCGACGAGATCGCGGTCGTCCTCCAGGGGCTGCTCGGCCAGAGCCCCCTGCTCAAGGGGGCCGACATCAGCGGCATAGCCATATGCTCCACGGTCCCCTCCGTGCTCAACGAGATGCGCGAGATGTGCAGGCGCTACTACGGCGACGTCACCGCCGTGATCGTGGAGCCCGGCGTCCGCACCGGGGTGCCGGTGCGCATGGACAACCCCAAGGAGGTCGGCAGCGACCGCATCGTGAACGCGCTCGCCGCCATCACGTTGTACGGCGGGCCGTGCGTGATCGTCGACTTCGGCACGGCGACGTCGTTCGACGCCGTCTCCGCCAAGGGCGAGTACGTGGGCGCGGTGACCGCCCCGGGCATAGAGATCTCGGTGGACGCGCTCGCGGCGGCGGGAGCGCAGCTCCACAAGGTCGAGCTCGTACGGCCGCGCTCGGTGATCGCCAAGAACACCGTCGAGGCGCTCCAGGCCGGCATCATCTACGGCTTCGCCGGCCAGGTCGACGGCATCGTCGAGCGCATGGCGCCGGAGCTCGCCGCCGACCCCGACGACGTGACCGTCGTGGCCACGGGCTCCCTCGCCTCGCTGGTGGTCGATGAGGCCCGCTCCATCGACGTGCACGAGCCGTGGCTCACGCTCATCGGCCTGCGTCTCATCTACAACCGCAACATCGGTTGAGCCCCGCGGTCCGCCTTCAGGACACCGGCGCCAGGCGCCCCCCGAACATCACCGCCCGCGAGCCGCTCATGTGAGGTACGAGCTGACGGCACTGAGCGTGTCGCTCCTGCCGGGCATGATTGTGATCAAGCGGCGGGCGGAGATCCATATCGAGGACGTGGAGGCGGGCCGCGCCGATTACGACGCCAGGGCGTGATCGATAGCGACAAATCAGGGCACGGTGGCATGTCGCGCAGCCGGGGTGCGGCCAGTCGGAAAAAGTCTGAAACAACCCATCATTTCATGAGCGGAAATGAGCGCTGATCATATATCCGTGCCCGAGGATGATCCCGAGGCCGGGCCGGGAACCCGCCATCCACCAGGACCGCGGTCGCGTCTCGCCGGGCCGTGACGGGTGCTCACGCTGATCTCGGTCGGTGTCCGGCCAACCTATAGGTTCGCAGACATGTCATGAGTAGTTCACATATGGACTGGTATGTCAATCACGAACGGAACGCGTATCGAGGTCGGCGCTTGACGACCTTTCAAGATGGCGTTTACCGTTCCTGACGGGCGGGCCGAAGCATTCAGTATGTTGCCGAGTTCGTCGTGGGGGAGGACACCCGATGGCGTATCCGGATCTGGTTTCCCGGGGGAATGACATTCCCCCGGGATCAGACGGTGTGGGATTGAGCGACGATGATCTTCTTCTGCTCGCCGAGTTGGCCAAGGGCGTGACGGTCGACAGAGTGGGTCGCCGGCTGGACGTGAGCGGCCGCACGGTGCGGCGGCGCCTCCGGGGCATCTGCGATCGCATCGGCGTCGCCACCGCCATCGAGGCGGTGGCCTGGGCGGCGCGACGCAGGCTCATCTGACCGAGGGCGGCCGGCTGAGGACGGCGCGTCGTGGGCTGATCCAGCCGAGCGTGCGCGCCGTGTGGCGAGGGAAGCACGCGGGCAGGCATGAACCACCGCCTGCCCGCCGTGTCGCCTCGACGGCTGCCCCAGGCCCGTACGGGCACCTGTGACATCTTGGGGCACTGTCAGTCGGCGATGCGCACGCCGCCGGCGAACGGCCGGTTGCCCAGCGGGGCCACCCGCACCACGTCACCCGTGTGAGGCGCGTGCACCATCATGCCGCCGCCGATGTAGATGCCCACGTGGTGCAGGTCGCTATAGAAGAAGACCAGGTCGCCGGCGCGAAGATCCTCCCGCTTCACGTGGGTGCCGGCGGTCCACTGGTCGCCGGTGTAGTGGGGCAGGCTGATGCCGACCTTCTGGTAGGCCCACATGACCAGGCCGGAGCAGTCGAAGGTGGTCGGGCCCGCGGCGCCCCAGACGTACGGCCTGAGTTGCTGCGTCAGCGCCCATTTGGTGGCCTCCGCGGCCTTGCCCTGTCCCGGGATCGGGATGTCGACCTTCGTCGCCCTGCCGAACGACTGGCCCACCTGGGAGAGCGCCCGCCTGAACAGGCTGGTCTCGGTCTTGGTGACCAGGGCGCGGATCTTGTCGCGCTGGACCGAAAGGTCGGTGACGAGCTGCTTGACCTCTACCTCGCGGGCCTTGGCGCTCGCCTTGGCGCGCTCGGCCATGTCCATGGCCTTGGTGATCTGCGAGACCTCCTCGCCCTGCTGCAACTGGAGGGCGTAGGTCGTGGCCGCCCGGTCGAGGTAGCCCGCGGGGTCGCCGGACATGGCGAGCGCGAGCGAGGAGTCGATGCCGCCGGTCATGTAGGCGTCCTGCGCGTACAGCCCGGCCTTGCGGCGCTTCTCCTCCAGATCGGTCTGGCTCTTGGCCAGCGTCTTCTTGGCGAGGTCGGCCGAGCGCCGCGCCTGCTCGAGACGCTCCTTCTGGCCGTTGTACTGCTCGGTGAGCGACTCGATCTCGTTGTAGAGGTGCTCGACCTGGGTCTTCAGCTGGTTCAGGCTGGGCTTGGGATCGGCGGTGGCGTTCATCAGGGGCGACCCGAAGGTCACGGCCGTCAGGGTGACGGTGACGAGCGCGATACGGCGCGGGAGGCGTCGGGGCGCTCCCAGGACCGTGCCGAGCCAGGAACGCGGGCTCCGTTCTCGGGAGCGGGCATGCCTGCCCGCGCTTTTTCCAGGCGTGCGCCTAGGCTGCACCAACAAGCTCCTCTCCTTTGCCGCCTACCGGGTTAGCTGACGGGTTCGGGCCGGAGTAGCCCTACCGAGCGCGTGATCATGGAGGAACGCGATGCCTCCCGCTCGGATTCACCCCAGGGGTGGTGGTCCGCCGGGTCGCCCCGTCTCTCACCATTGGGTCCCCGGTTCCCCGCCACGTTGGATGTGGCCGGGATTAGGCGGTTTCAGCCACCGCTAGGCGATGACCGACATTGACGCTGGACACTAGTGCAGTCGAGGTTCCTGCTCAACCAGAACTGCGAATTCTGTTGAGGTTTCACAACCGACGCATCACGAGAAGATCACGCCCGCTGCGACGATGGGCCCACGTTACCCTGGCTTTACGAGTCTTTGGGGGTCGGTTGGCGCAGAAAGTCGCAGGTCTGCCTCCGCGTCGACTATGAAATGTCAACAAGACCGGCGATTTCGACGCACGGCGCTCGACCGATTACCCAGCGCGACGGAGGCTAGGATCGAAGGGGTTTGGGTCCAGCCGTTATGGCGCGCGAACCCCTGCCACTGGGGGAGTCCCGCCTCAGGGGCCGGATACGCTGACCGGTCATGGAGCAGGTCGTGGAGCCCGGACGCGCCGGCAGCACGCTCGTCGTCAGGCGAGCACGCACTCCCGATGTCCGGACGATCAGGCGACTGGTCGACACCTATTCCGGCGACGGCCCGCGCCTGCTGCGCAAGTCGACCGTCACCCTCTACGAGGACGTCCAGGAGTTCTGGGTCGCCGAGAGCGGCGGGGAGGTGGTGGGCTGCGGGGCGCTGCACGTGCTCTGGGAGGACCTCGCGGAGATCCGCACCGTCGCCGTCGACGAGAGCCGCCGCGGCCTCGGCATCGGGCACATGATCGTGGCCGCGCTGCTGGACACCGCGCGGGAGCTCGGGTTGCGGCGGGTCTTCTGCCTCACGTTCGAGGTCGGCTTCTTCGCCAGACACGGGTTCGAGGAGGTCCAGGGCACTCCGGTGTCTCCGGAGGTGTACGCCGAGTTGCTGGACTCCTACGATGAGGGCGTGGCCGAGTTCCTCGATCTGGAACACGTCAAGCCGAACACTCTCGGTAACACACGCATGCTTCTCCATTTGATCCCGCGATCTTGACCGGTGGGATGACGCGATGGAAAGGTGACTGTTGATGCCACTGTCGCTACGTTGGGCAACACCACAGCATGTGTGTCTGACATATGCCGCATGCGAAGCCGAAGTGAGGTGACACGGTGAGCACCGGACAGCCGCCGTACCCACGGGACGAACCGGAGGACGATCAGTCGTTCTCCGGATCTCCGCAATATGGGCAGCAGCACAACGCCGACCCGGAGGTGACGGTCATTCACCGTCCCCAGCCGACATCAGAGAACAGCTACCCCCAGCAGTCCTACGGGCAGCAGCAGCCGTACGGCCAGCAGGGTGCCTACGGGCAGCAGGGCGGCACCGGAGCGTACGGGCAGGGCCATCCCCAGCAGTCCCAGTCGCCGGGCCAGCAGGGTCAGCAGGCGTACGGTCAGCACGACTCGCAGCCGGTCGCCGGCCAGCCCTACGGGCAGCAGGGCTACGGCCAGCAGCAGTATGGCCAGCAGAGCCAGCAGGGTTACGGCCAGCAGCCTCAGCAGGGCCAGGGTTACGGCCAGCAGCAGGCCTACGGTCAGCAGGGCTACGGCCAGCAGCCGCAGTACGGCCAGCAGGGCCAGCAGGGCTACGGCCAGCAGCCCGGCCAGGACCAGCAGGCGTACGGCCAGCAGGCCCAACAGGGGCAGCAGCAGTACGGCCAGCAGCAGGGCTATGGCGATCAGCAGTACGGCCAGCCGCAGTACGGGCAGCAGCAGGCCGGCTACGGCCAGCAGCCGCAGTACGGCCAGCAGGGATACTCCCCGCAGGGCTACGGCCAGCCGGGCTACCCGCAGGGCGGCTACCAGCAGCCCTACGCCCCGGCGGGCGCGCAGCCTCCGGGCGCGCCGGCGCCTCTGGCCGAGTGGTGGCAGCGCCTGGTCGCCCGCCTCATCGACGGGGTGATCCTCATGATCCCGTACGTGATCATCAGCATGGTGCTGAACGCGATCATCGTGATCCAGGTCAGCTACAACGCCACCACGGGGGTGATCACCCCGCCGAGCGGAGCCTTCCTCGCGTCGCTGCTGATCTCGCTGCTCGTCGGAGCCATCTGGATCGCCTACGAGGTCGTGATGCTCAAGCAGCGCGGGCAGACCGTCGGCAAGATCCTCATGGGGATCAAGGTCGTCCCTGTGGGCGGCACGCTGGACGCCGGCGGTCTGACGACCGACGTGGCGATCAAGCGCGCGGCCGTGCTCTGGGGGCCGTCGCAGATTCTCCAGTGGATTCCTGTGGTGAACTGGATCGGCTCGATCTTCTGCCTGGTGAACGTTCTGTGGCAGTTCTGGGACAAGCCGCTCCAGCAGTGCCTTCATGACAAGGCCGTGAACACGATCGTCGTCAAGGTCAAATAAGGCCGGCGAGAGGGCCGGGGGATGTCATCCCCCGGCCCTTTTCTGTCCGCGCCCACCCGTGGGCACCTGCTCCTGGCGTCGTGTTCTGTCCAAGATGCCCCTCGCGTACCGTTCCGCGAGACCCCCGGCCGGATCCGTGAGACCCTCAGGCGACCCGTTGGTGAAATCCCGGGCAACCGCACCCTGAACTCCAGGGCGGCGCTCATGGGAGGACGCGCACGGCAGGCTCCGGGGCCCCGGCGACGAAGTCGGCGAACCGGTAACGGACATACACGTACATGCGATAGGACCTTGCACGAACCGCAGCTTCTACGCTTGTCGCGAAAGGTGCTCTAATGACGGCAGAACCGCCCCCCGGCAATCCCTACCAGCCTCCCCCGCCGCCCGGTCAGCCGTACGGCAACCCCCAGGGCGGGGACTACGGCAACCCGTACGGCGCTCCGCCGCCGTACGGCGCCCCGCAAGGCGCCCCGCTTCCGCCGGGAGTGCCCGCCCCGCTCGCCGAGTGGTGGGAGCGCCTTGTGGCGCGGATCATCGACGGTGTGATCTTCGGCATCGTGTACGCGATCCTGACCGCCATCCTGACGTCGATCTTCAGGCCGTCGGTGGCGGACATCCTCGCGAATCCGACGGGCTCGTTGGTGCTCCCGGGCCTGCTGGCGGGGATCATCGCGTTCGGCGCCTATGCCGCCTACGACTATGTCCTGCATTCCAAGGACGGTCAGACCATCGGTAAGAAGGTCATGAAGATCCGCCTTGCCGCGCTCGGCGGTGGACCCCTGGATTCGTCGTTGGTGATGAAGCGTTCCGCTATCTACCCGGGCGTGATGGCTCTCTACGGCATTCCCGTCCTGGGATGGCTCGCGTCCCTCTTCATCCTCGTGCTGGGCGTGCTAATCCTCATCGACAAGCCGCTACAGCAGGGCCTGCACGACAAGCTCGCGGGCACGGTTGTCGTCAAGGCGCCGCGCTGAGATCAGCTTTATGGGCGGGGCGGTCGCGCTGCGGCCGTCCCGTCCGTGTTTTCAGGGGGATCACCTTTCCAGGGCCATCCGGTAAGACGGCTGGAGAGACGGAGAAAGCTCTGGAACGGTCCTTCGGCGGGTATGGGCCGTCGCCCCGCAACCCGCGCTGACCTCCTGTGGGGATAGAGTCGGATCCTGACTCCCTGATCAGGCAACCGTGGTACAGACTCAGGGAGTCTCGTGTGACAATTAACGTGGGGTCCCGGTGAATGCCACCCCCCCGCGTGGAGCGAGGATCAATGAACGATGTATTGTCCGCGTTGATACCACCTGCGGTAGTCGCCGCGGTGGTCATCATCGGCGTCGTGAAGCTGATGCGTTCCGAAGCGGAGGGCAGGCGGCAGGAGGCGGAAGCCTCGGGGAAGTCGTCTGAGGCTTCTTCCGACTGACCCGGCGGGTACGGCGACACGTTCCCCGTGAATCCACAGGTTCCTTGAATTGTCAGCCAGGGTTACCGGGTATATGTTTAGCTGGCGAATCGAACAATGCTCTGCGAAAGGATTGCCAGATGGCCACGCAGATCCAGAAGATACTCATCGACGACCTCGATGGTGGCGAGGCCAATGAGACTGTCACCTTCGCGATTGACGGCTCCGCTTACGAGATTGACCTGAGCGGCGACAACGCCAAGAAGCTGCGCGAGGCGCTGTCCTCTTTCGTCTCCGGAGCCCGCAGGGCCGAGGGCACCTCCACCCGCGGTCGTAAGCGCGGCGGCGGCCAGCGTCCGTCCCGGGAAAAGAGCTCGGAGATCCGCGCGTGGGCCAAGGCCCACGGGATCTCCGTGAGTGAGCGCGGTCGTATTGCCTCCTCCGTGGTGGAGCAGTACGAAGCGGCACACTGACGCGCCCTTTGTGATCACTCGGCTATGGCGGCGTTGGGTCATCAATCGCCGTCATAGCCGCATGATCGTGTTATCCGAGCGTGATCGCCCGGCGCGCGGCCGAGGGGTTCACGTAAATCGGCGGAGTTAAACGTCGTTCGCTTGCGGCGTAGCGGGAACATGTGACCCCCCAACAGTAGTTGGATGGAGCGTGAACGCCCTGCTCTCGGGGAACGTCTCCTGTATAGAGCGGTCACCGGTCGGGGCTAGCATGCGGATGCGGCGGGCCCGGATATCCCGAGCTGCCTGACCGCTCTGTGAGGGAGCGACGAGATGTTCGAAAGGTTCACTGACCGCGCACGGCGGGTTGTCGTCCTGGCCCAAGAAGAGGCCCGGATGCTCAACCACAACTACATCGGCACTGAGCACATTCTTCTTGGCTTGATCCATGAGGGCGAAGGCGTGGCCGCCAAGGCGCTTGAGAGCCTGGGCATCAGTCTTGAGGGTGTGCGCCAGCAGGTCGAGGAGATCATCGGCCAGGGGCAGTCGGCGCCGTCGGGGCACATTCCTTTCACCCCGCGCGCCAAGAAGGTCCTTGAGCTGTCGCTCCGCGAGGCCTTGCAGCTGGGTCACAACTACATCGGCACCGAGCACATCCTCCTCGGCCTGATCCGTGAGGGCGAGGGCGTCGCCGCTCAGGTGCTGGTGAAGCTTGGCGCCGACCTCAACCGCGTCCGGCAGCAGGTCATCCAGTTGCTCCACGGCTACCAGGGCAAGGAGCCCGCGGCCGCCGGCGGCCCGCAGGAGTCGGCTCCGTCGACCTCGCTTGTGCTGGACCAGTTTGGCCGCAACCTGACCCAGGCCGCCCGCGAGGGCAAGCTCGACCCGGTGATCGGGCGCGACAAGGAGATCGAGCGGGTCATGCAGGTCCTGTCCCGCAGGACCAAGAACAACCCCGTCCTGGTCGGCGAGCCCGGCGTCGGCAAGACCGCTGTGGTCGAGGGCCTGTCCCAGAAGATCGTCAAGGGCGAGGTGCCCGAGACGCTCAAGGACAAGCAGCTCTACACCCTCGACCTGGGCGCGCTGGTCGCCGGTTCCCGCTACCGCGGTGACTTCGAGGAGCGCCTCAAGAAGGTGCTCAAGGAGATCCGCACGCGCGGCGACATCATCCTGTTCATCGACGAGCTTCACACGCTGGTCGGTGCGGGTGCCGCCGAGGGCGCGATCGACGCCGCCAGCATCCTCAAGCCGATGCTGGCCCGGGGCGAGCTGCAGACCATCGGCGCGACCACGCTCGACGAGTACCGCAAGCACCTGGAGAAGGACGCCGCGCTGGAGCGCCGGTTCCAGCCGATCCAGGTGGCCGAGCCCTCGCTCAGCCACACGATCGAGATCCTCAAGGGCCTGCGCGACCGTTACGAGGCCCACCACCGCGTGACGATCACCGACGCCGCCCTCGTGGCGGCGGCGCAGCTGGCCGACCGCTACATCAGCGACCGGTTCCTGCCGGACAAGGCGATCGACCTCATCGACGAGGCCGGCTCGCGCATGCGCATCCGCCGCATGACCGCGCCGCCGGACCTCCGCGAGTTCGACGAGAAGATCGCGCAGGTGCGCCGCGACAAGGAGTCCGCGATCGACGCGCAGGACTTCGAGAAGGCGGCGGCCCTCCGTGACCAGGAGAAGCAGCTCCAGCTCAAGCGCGACAGGCGCGAGAAGGAGTGGAAGGCCGGCGACATGGATGTCGTCGCCGAGGTCACCGAGGAGCTCATCGCCGAGGTCCTCGCGACGGCCACCGGCATCCCGGTCTTCAAGCTGACCGAGGAGGAGTCGCAGCGCCTGCTCCGCATGGAGGACGAGCTGCACAAGCGCATCATCGGTCAGGACGACGCCATCAAGGGCCTGTCCCGGGCGATCCGCCGCACGCGCGCCGGTCTGAAGGACCCGCGCCGTCCGGGTGGTTCGTTCATCTTCGCCGGCCCGTCCGGCGTCGGTAAGACCGAGCTGTCCAAGGCGCTGGCCGAGTTCCTGTTCGGGGACGAGGACGCGCTGATCATGCTCGACATGTCCGAGTTCATGGAGAAGCACACCGTCTCCCGGCTGTTCGGCTCCCCTCCCGGCTACGTCGGGTACGAAGAGGGTGGCCAGCTCACCGAGAAGGTGCGGCGCAAGCCGTTCTCCGTGGTCCTGTTCGACGAGATCGAGAAGGCCCACCCGGACATCTTCAACTCGCTGCTGCAGATCCTGGAAGACGGTCGCCTGACCGACGCCCAGGGGCGGGTCGTCGACTTCAAGAACACCGTCATCATCATGACGACCAACCTCGGCACCCGTGACATCTCCAAGGGCATCGGGGTCGGGTTCGCGAAGAACAACGACGTCGAGGGCAACTACGACCGGATGAAGTCGAAGGTCCAGGAGGAGCTCAAGCAGCACTTCCGGCCCGAGTTCCTCAACCGTGTCGACGACACCGTGGTCTTCCACCAGCTCACGCCTGCCGAGATCATCAAGATCGTCGATCTGATGCTCGCCCAGGTGGACGCGCGTCTGAAGGACCGCGACATGAGCATGGAGCTCACGCCCGAGGCCAAGCAGCTGCTGGCCGACCGTGGGTACGACCCTGTGCTCGGGGCCCGCCCGCTCCGCCGCACGATCCAGCGCGAGCTGGAGGACTCTCTGTCGGAGAAGATCCTTTACGGCGACCTGCGGCCCGGTCAGATCGTCAAGATCGCGATCGAGGGCGAGGGCGACGAGGCCACGTTCACGTTCGTCGGTGAGCAGAGGGCTCAGCCGGAGATCCCGGACTCCGCGGCGGCCATCGTGGAGGACGCGAGCACCCGCGCCGGCGCCACCGCCGGACCGGCGGACCGCACGCGGCCGTAAGGGCCGCACGCGGCCGTAAGGACCGCGCCGGTCGGCCGGAAGAGGTTCGAAGGGACCCCTCGTGAGAGCACCTCACGAGGGGTCTTTCGCATTTCGTGAGATCACTTTGGTCCGATTCGCTATGTCACCACCGAAGGTAGTACTACACTCCGTAGAGCGAATCAGGCCAAGTCTCGACCAGGTGGCTCACAAGACCCACTGAGTACGGTGAACGTCGCCGAGATCGCCCCGTCGGTGTAGTGGGACATCCGCTGCCGGGAGGACGCGAGGCTCGGCGCCCACCGGCAGACTCGGGCGGGCCAGGCCGGATTCCCGGCAGGTAGGGGACCTCTGCCTCAGGTGACCAGGACAGGTCACGTGAGGTGATGAGATCCGAAGCGCAGTACGCCTGGGAGGTACCGAATGCGCCTGTGCCATGAGGACGGCACGCTCGTTCACCTGTCCTACAACGCGGGCGTGCACCCCGCGGAGGACCTGGAGAACCTGATCGCCCATCTGACCCGTTACGCCGTTCCCGTGCGGAAACGGCTTAGCGTCGACCGGCTCGGCATCGGCCTCTGGCTGGCTCCCGGCGTCGCCGACCACCTCACCGCCGACCGCATCGAGCTCGTACGGCTGCGCCGCTCCCTGGAGGAGCGCGGCCTGGAGGTCGTCAGCCTGAACGGGGCGGGCGGCAGGGGCATGGGGCAGGAGAGCCCCGGTCCTGACTGGGCCAAGCCCGAGCGCTACCGCTACACGATGGCCCTAGCGAAGATCCTCGCCTTCCTGCTGCCCGAGGATGTCCGCTTCGGGAGCATCTCGACGATCCCGATCGGCTGGCGGCGCGACTGGCCCGCCGACCTTCACGCGATCGCGTCCCGGCGGCTCGACCGGCTCTCGCGCGAGCTCCGCGGCCTCCACAGTGTCACCGGCAAGACCATCAGGGTGGGATTCCAGCCGTGGCCGGGATGCGTGCTGGAGACCACCGAGCAGGCTGTGGAGCGCGTGTGCGGCATCGACTCCGAATACCTCGGGGTCTGCCTGGACGCCTGCCACCTGACCTGCGGCGTCGAGGAGCCCGCCGCGGCCCTGCGCGGGGTGGCCGCGGCAGGGGCCACCGTGGTCAAGCTCGGCCACGTGCACAACCACACGGGCGAGGTCCCGGGAACCGAGTCGATCCTGGAGGACACCCTGGCCGCGATCCTGTCGGGCCCCATGATCGGCGGAGCCCACATCGAGGTGGAGGCCCACGGCCTGGCGTCTCCCGCGAAGGGCAAGGGCCCGGCCGCGCTCGTGGCCACGCTGGCCGACGAGCTCGACTGGACCCGCCGCAACCTCACCGCCCTCGGCCTCAAGCTCGCCGCCTGACCGTTTGGTAATAGCTCAGACGGGCAGCCGGTAGGTGCCCTCGGCCAGCGCTTCCGCGAGGCCGTCGGCGACGAGGCCGTCAAGAGCCCGCTCCCGCTGCACCGCATCGGCCCAGACGACGTCGAGCGCGGCCTTGGGCACCGCTCCGTGGGCCTCCCTGAGAACCGCCAGCAGCCGCCCCCGGCACTGCCGGTCAGTGCCCGCGTACGTCTGGCCGCGCCGCTCCGGGCCGTCGTAGGCCGGCCGGCCCGCCAGGCGCCAGGCGCAGAGGCCGGCCACGGGGCAGTCGGCGCAGCGGGGCGCGCGAGCCGTGCAGACCAGCGCCCCGAGCTCCATGACGGCGACCGCCCAGCGCGGGGCGTCCAGGGCGGGCAGCAGGGACTCGGCCAGTCTGCGCTCGGCCGTCGTGGTGGCCTTCGGGGGGTACTCCTCGCCGCGCACGGCCCGCGCGAGCACCCGCCGCACGTTGGTGTCCAGCACGGCATGGCTGCGGCCGAAGGCGAAGCTCGCCACGGCCGCCGCCGTGTAGTCGCCGATGCCGGGGAGCTCGCGCAACTCGTCGTAGGACGACGGCACCTGCCCGTCGTGCTCTGCCGTGACGGCTCGGGCGCACGCGTGCAGGTTGAGGGCGCGGCGGGGGTAGCCGAGGCGTCCCCAGTGGCGTACGGCCTCACCGGGTGGCTCGGCGGCCAGCGCGGCGGGCGTGGGCCAGCGCTCCATCCACTCGGTCCAGATCGGCAGGACGCGGACCACGGGTGTCTGCTGGAGCATGATCTCGCTGACCAGGATCGCCCAGGGGCTCGCATCGGGCCGTCGCCAGGGAAGATCTCGGGCCTTCTCGGCGTACCAGTCGAGGATGGGGGCATGCAGTCCGGTTCCCACGACGTCGAGCCTAGATGCTGCGCACCCTGGCTCACGCCTGTTCGCCTCACCCGCCCCCCGTCGCTCATAGGTGGGCAGGGATGGGGAGGGGAGTCCGCGTCGCGGTCCGGGAAGCCATGTGAGCCACCGTAGACAGCCGGTCGTGTGACGGGGGTCAAAGCCGGGTTAAGGGGCGTACGCGTTGGGGAGCCAGACCTCCCAGGACGAACTGCGCGCCCGTCTCATCAACGTGGCGGGAGACCTGCTCCTCACCGACGGTCCC